>NZ_JBITTH010000006.1:0-159332 GCF_044541755.1 Streptomyces sp. NPDC085524 | reverse complement strand
GGGGGTGGGGCGGGGGGGCCCCCCGGTTTTGGGTTGGGGGGGGGGGGGGGCACGGCCCCGCGCCGCGGCCCGTCCGCGGGGGGGCCGCGGGGGCCGGGCGCGCGGCGGGGCACCTCCTCGGCCGTCGAACGTTTCCACAGGTCCGGCCGGCGCGGGGCGGTTGCGTTCGACGCCCTGCGGGGGCGCCCCACCGCACACCCGACCCCGGCGGCGGGCGCGCAGGTCCGGGTCGGGAAGGTGGGTGCGGGGTCACACCGGACCTTGTCCACAGGCCTCCGCAGCGGCCAAGCGCAGCGGATAGGCTGGGCGGATGACGCGAGCCGAGCAGCCAACGGTCGTGACCGCCCCCACCTACGACGAAGCCCTAGCCGCGGATTCCCGCGAGCGAGCGGTGCGCGCACTGCTGCGCACGCCCAGGCTGCGCCGGTTGTGGAGCGCCCAGCTGGTGAGCGGCATCGGTGATGCCCTCGCCCTGCTGGTGCTGGTGCTGCTGGCCCTGCAGGCCGCCGTGCAGGAAGGTGCCTTCGGCGACGGGTACCGCGGTGCGGCCCTCGCCGTCGCCGCCGTTTTCGGGGTGCGGATCCTCGCCACCCTGCTTTTCGGTGCGGTCCTCCTCGGCCCCCTCTCCGCCCTCCTCGCCCCCGGCGGCAAGCTGGACCGCCGTTGGACGATGATCGGCGCGGACGGGGTGCGGATCGGCCTCTTCGTGGTCGCCCCGCTGTGGCTCGAGTGGATCCCGGGGCAGGCGCTCACCGTGCTGCTGGCCACCGTCTTCGTCTCCGGCGCCGCCGAGCGGCTGTGGAGCCTGGCCAAGGACAGCACCGCCCCCGCCCTGCTGCCCGCGCCGCCGCCGGAGGGGGCGACCGTACGGCCGCTCCCGGACCACCTCGACGCACTGCGGCGCCTGACCCTGCGCACGGCCTTCGCGGCGCTCCCCGCCGCCGCGGCCGCGCTGCTCGCCGCGACCCTCGTCGGCAAGGCCCTCGGCCTCGGCGTGGACTGGTTCGCCGAGAACGAGGCCGCGCTCGGCTCGTACGTGGCCTCCGGCCTCTTCGCGGCGTCGGTCTCGCTGCTGCTCCCGCTGGTGCTGCCCGGCACGAAGACCCCGCGGCCGCGTTCCCCCCTGGAGGGGCTGCGCACGCCCAAGGCGGGGGACCGCCCGGAGAAGGGGCGTACGGGAGCCGTCCCGCTGCTCGTCCTGGCCTCGGCCGCCGTCGCCGGGGCGGTGTCCTGCGCCGCCGCGGTCGCCGTACTGCACGCCTTCGACCTGGGCGGCGGCCCGGCCACCTTCGCGCTGCTGGTCCTCGCGCTGCTCGGCGGCACCGCCGCAGGGATCCGCGCCACCCAGGCAGGCAAGGTGCTGCCCGCCCTGTCCCGCCGTCGCCTGCTGGCCCTCGCGATAGCGGTGGCCGGGCTCTCGCTCCTGCTGACCGGGCTCGTCCCGGACACCGCGACCGTGGTCTTCCTGTCGCTGCTCGCCGGCCTCGCCGCGGGCGTCGCCGCCAACACCGGGCACACGCTGCTGGACCAGGAAACCGAGGAGTTCCGCCGGGCCCGGGTCACCGAGCACCTCCAGGCCGTCGTACGGGTGGCCGTGGCCCTCGGCGCCGTCCTGGCCCCGGTGCTGGCCGCGCTGATCGGCCCGCACCGGTTCACCGCCGGCGAGGTCGTCTTCGCGCACGGCGGGGCCGCCTTCACCCTGATGCTGGTCGGCGCCCTGCTGCTGCCCGTCGCCGTGGTCGTGCTCACCAAGGCCGACGACCGCAGCGGAGTGCCGCTGCGCCGTGACCTGCGCGAGGCGCTGCGCGGCGGGGAGCCCGTCCAGGCGGCGTCCGCCACCGGCTTCTTCATCGCCCTGGAGGGCGGCGACGGCGCCGGCAAGTCCACCCAGGTGGAGGCGCTGGCCGACTGGATACGGGGCAAGGGCCACGAGGTCGTGGTGACCCGCGAGCCGGGGGCCACCCCCGTCGGCAAGCGGCTCCGTTCGATCCTGCTGGACGTCTCCTCGGCCGGGCTGTCGAACCGCGCCGAGGCGCTGCTGTACGCCGCCGACCGGGCGGAACACGTGGACACCGTCGTGCGCCCCGCACTGGAGCGCGGCGCCGTCGTCATCTCGGACCGCTACATCGACTCCTCGGTGGCCTACCAGGGCGCCGGGCGCGACCTGTCGCCGACCGAGATCGCCCGGATCTCGCGCTGGGCCACCGACGGGCTCGTCCCGAACCTGACCGTGCTGCTGGACGTGTCGCCGGAGACGGCGCGGGAACGATTCACGGAGGCGCCGGACCGGCTGGAGTCGGAGCCGGCCGAGTTCCACCAGCGGGTGCGGGCCGGGTTCCTGACGCTCGCCGCGGCCGACCCCGGGCGCTACCTCGTCGTGGACGCCGGCCAGGACCCGGCCTCGGTGACCACCGTCGTGCGCCACCGCCTGGACCGGATGCTCCCGCTCTCCGAAGCCGAGGTGGCAGCCCAGGCCGAGGCCCGGCGCCTCGCCGAGGAGGAGGCCCGGCGCAAGGCCGAGGAAGAGGCCGCGCGCAAGGCGGAGGAAGCCCGGCTGAAGGCCGAGGAGGAGGCCAGGCTGGCCCGCGAGGCGGAGGAAGCCCGGATCGAGGCCGAGGCGGAGGCCGCCCGCAAGGCGGAGGAGGAGCGGCTGCGCGCCGAGGAGGAGGCCCGTGCCCGGGCCGAGGCCGAGCGGCTGCGCATCGAGGCCGAGGAGAAGGCCCGTGCCGAGGAGGAGGAGCGGCTGCGCAAGCAGGCCGAGGAGGAGGCCCGGCTGCGGGCCGAGGCCGAGGAACGGCGACTGGAGAAGCAGCGGCGTGCGGAGGAGGCCCTGCTGAAGGCCGAGGAGGCGCGCAGGCTGGCGGAGGCCGCGAAGGCGGCTGCCGCGGCCGAGGCGGCTGCTGCCGCGGCGGCTTCCGCTGCGGCTGCTCCGGCAGCTCCCGCGGCCCCGGAGGCCCCTGCGCCGAAGGTCGGCATGACGAAGGAGCCGCACCCGGACGACGCCGTGACGGTCGAGACCCCGGTCGTCCAGCAGGACAAGCGGGTCGTGCGGCCGGACGACGTGACGCAGACCGTGCCGGTGCCGAAGGTCGGCCCCGCCGCCCCCGCGGACGCGGCGGAGACGGCGGTGCTCCCGCCGGTCCGCGCGACCGACGAGACCGCCGTACTGCCGCCCGTCCGCCCCTCCGGCCCGGCCACCCCTCCGCAGGCCCCGCAGGCCAAGGGCGCCTCGACGGCCCACTCCGCCACGCGGCCGACCGCGCAGCGCCCCGAGGAGAACCCGGCCGACCGGGTGCCGCCGGGCATCTTCCGGGATTCGGCGAACGACCGGACGCGGGAGATCCCCGTCCTCGACGACGACGGCCGGCCCCGCAGGCCGCGTCCGGACTGGGCCGAGGAGACCCCGCTGGACGATCTGCCGACCCTCGCGGACGAACTGCTCGGCCCGCACCGGGACGAGGACGAGGACGGCCGGGGCCGGCGCCGCTGACCCGGGCCGTCCCCGGCGCGGCCGGATTGTCAGTGCCGCGCGCCACAATGGGTGCACGGAGAGTGAAGTGAAAGGTGGTGGGCGGGATGCCCGTATGGGACGACCTGGTGGGACAGGAGCGGGTCCGGACGCAGCTCGCCGCCGCCGCCCGCGATGCCGACGCCCTGGTCACGGCCGTCGCCGAGGGGACCGAGCCGCCCGCGGCCTCCAAGATGACCCACGCCTGGCTGTTCACCGGGCCGCCCGGCTCGGGGCGGGCCACCGTGGCCCGGGCCTTCGCGGCGGCCCTGCAGTGCACCAGCCCGGACCGCGCCCTCGGCGGTGAGCCGGGCTGCGGGTTCTGCGACGGCTGCCACACCACGATGGTCGGCACGCACGCGGACGTCTCCACCGTGGCCGCGGTCGGCAGCCAGATCCTCGTCGACGCGATGCGGGACACCGTCCGCAAGTCCTACACGTCCCCGGCCACGGGCCGCTGGCAGGTCATCCTGGTCGAGGATGCCGAGCGGCTGAACGAGAAGTCCGCAAATGCGGTCCTCAAGGCCGTGGAGGAGCCCGCGCCCCGCACGGTCTGGCTGCTCTGCTCGCCCTCCGTGGAGGACGTGCTGCCCACCATCCGCTCCCGCTGCCGCCACCTCAACCTCAGCACCCCCTCGGTCGCCGACGTCGCCGACATGCTGGTCCGGCGGGACGGCGTCGAGCCGTCGGCGGCGCTGGCCGCCGCCAGGGCCACCCAGGGGCACGTCGACCGCGCCCGCCGGCTGGCCACCGACGAGGGGGCCCGGGAGCGCCGGGCGACGGTCCTGAAACTCCCGCTCCGGGTGGACGACGTCGGTGCCTGCCTCAAGGCGGCCCAGGAGCTGGTGGACGCCGCTGCCGAGGACGCCAAGCAGCTGGCCGAGGAGGTCGACACCAAGGAGACCGAGGAGCTCCGGGCCGCCATGGGCGCCGCCGCCGGGACGGGCGGGCGGATGCCGCGCGGCACGGCGGGCGTCATGAAGGAACTGGAGGACAACCAGAAGCGGCGCCGGACCCGGACCCAGCGCAACAGCCTCGACGTGGCCCTCTCCGACCTGACCGGCTTCTACCGCGACGTCCTCGCCCTCCAGCTGGGCTCCAACCTCGCCATCGCCAACGAGGACATACGGCCGGACCTGGAGCGCGTCGCCCGCGCGTCCGGCCCGGAGCGGACCCTGCGCCGGATCGAGGCGATCATCGCCTGCGGTGAGGCCCTCGACCGCAACGTGGCCCCGCTGCTCGCGGTCGAGGCGATGACGATGGCGCTGCGCGCGGGCTGACCGGAGACGGTTGACCGGCTCACCCGTATGGGCGGACCGGCTGGGGGGGCCGGGAACGGTCCGGTGCTTGCCCCGCCCGGGGCGGGCCACGGAAGGCGCGCGGCCGACCGGTGCAGGGACGCCCGATGGCCCGGGCCGACAGGCCGTAGGCTCCTGGGATGGACACCAGTCGCCTGCTGCGTACGACCGGAACCGTGATCGCCGCTGCCGGGCTGCTCCTCTCCGGGTGCACCTCGGGCGGGTCGGGGGGAACCCGGGCCGCCGCATCCTCCACCGGGCTCTCCGCCGCCCGGCCGTCCGTCGACGAGGCCGCGCTGCGCCCGTACTACGCGCAGAAGCTGAACTGGCGGGAGTGCGGTGTCCCCGGATTCCAGTGCGCCACGATGAAGGCCCCGCTGGACTACGCGAACCCCGGCTCGGGCCAGGACGTCGACATCGCCGTGGCCCGCCGCAAGGCCACCGGCCCGGGCAAGCGGCTCGGCTCGCTGGTGGTCAACCCGGGCGGCCCGGGCGGCTCCGGCATCGGCTACCTCCAGGCGTACGCGGGCATCGGATACCCCGCCCCGGTCCGCGCGCAGTACGACATGGTCTCCTTCGACCCGCGCGGGGTGGACCGCAGCAGCCCCGTCGAATGCCTGACCGGTCCGGAGATGGACAAGTACACCCAGGTGGACCAGACGCCCGACACCCCGGCGGAACGCGCCGCCCTGGTGACGGCCTTCAAGGAGTTCGCTGCGGGCTGCCGGAAGCGCTCCGAGCGGGTCCTGCCGCACGTCTCCACGGTGGAGGCCGCCCGGGACATGGACCTGCTGCGCGGGGTGCTCGGCGACAAGAAGCTGACGTACGTCGGGGCCTCGTACGGCACCTTCCTGGGGGCCACCTACGCGGACCTCTTCCCGGACCGGGTCGGCCGGCTCGTCCTGGACGGTGCGATGGATCCCTCCCGGAACGCACTCGACCTCAACCGCGACCAGACGGCGGGCTTCGAGACGGCCTTCACCTCCTTCGCCAAGGACTGCGCGAAGCAGCCCGACTGCCCGCTCGGCAAGGGGGACGTGGCGGCGATGGCGGAGCGGCTGAAGGAGTTCTTCCGCAAGGTCGACGCCCAGCCGGCCCCCACCGGGGAGCAGGCCCGCCCGCTGGGCGAGGCCCTCGCGACCACCGGGGTGATCGCGGCGCTGTACGACGAGAGCGCCTGGCCGCAGCTGCGGGAGGCGCTCACCGCCGCGATGAACGGTGACGGCGCGGGGCTGCTGGCCCTGGCCGACAGCTACTACGAGCGCGAGCCGAACGGCAAGTACGCCAACCTGATGTTCGCCAACGCCGCCGTCAACTGTCTGGACCAGCCGCCGGCCTTCAGCGGCCCGGAGGCCGTGGACGCCGCGCTCCCCTCCTTCGAGAAGGCCTCCCCGGTCTTCGGCGCCGGCCTGGCCTGGGCCTCCCTGAACTGCGCGTACTGGCCGGTGAAGGCAACGGGGTCGGCGAAGCCGCTGGCCGCGAAGGGCGCTGCGCCGATCGTGGTCGTGGGCACGACCCGCGACCCGGCGACCCCGTACAAGTGGGCGCAGGGCCTGGCGGAACAGCTCGACTCGGGCACCCTCCTCACCTACGACGGCGACGGCCACACCGCGTACGGCCGCGGCAGCGACTGCATCGACACCGCGATCAACACCTACCTCCTCGAGGGCAAGCCGCCGACGGACGGCAAGAAGTGCTGACCGGCCCCCGCCACGGAACAACCCGGTTCGGGGCACCCTTCCGGACCCTGTAGACTTGGCGCCGCTGCTGATGAGAGCCCCTCTTCGAGGGAACACTTGTCTAACCAGCGGTGCCGCCTTAGCTCAGTTGGCCAGAGCAACGCACTCGTAATGCGTAGGTCTCGGGTTCGAATCCCGAAGGCGGCTCAGAGAAGGGCCAGGTCAGACATCGTCTGACCTGGCCCTTTCTGTTGCTCGGGGCATGGCATGGCAGGGCCCACGAGGCTGCGGCCGGCTGGACCATCGGCGAGCGCGTCGCCTGGTACCGGCGCCGGCGCGGCGGGCAAGGTCGCCGCGGACCGCGGACCGCGGACCGCGGACCGCGGACCGCGGGTCGCCGTCTCCTGGCCACCGGACGCTTCGCAGTCGCGGTCCAGCGAGGCGAACGAGGCCGCGCAACGACTCGGCGCCGACGGTGTCGAGCAGCGGACGGAAGCAGGTGGTCTCGTTCGTCTTCTCGCCGACGTCCGGCTGGGCCAGGACCAGTCCGGTGGGGTGCTCCACGGCGGCGAGCAGGTGGATCTTGCGGCCGACGTCGGGGCAGCAGTGGATCAGGACGGACGCCGGGCTGTTCCAGCACGTGCGTCGGCGCATCGCTGATCCACTCGCCGACCGCCAGTCGCTCCAGACACTCGCGGAGCTGGTCAAGTGGAGGAGGGGCAGAGATGATGCGTCGGCAGGCACGGTCTTCCAGGAGGATCACGGGGCGTCGAGAACTCCGTGATCTTGGAAGCCCGCGCCCGTTGCGCTCCCGGCCCCCTCAACCGGACAGCACACGACTACGCCGAAGCCCTGAGCCAGACCCTGCGCGGTGTGGCGCTCTGCGCCCTGCTACACGTTGAGCAAGTTCGCCGCGACCAGCTCGGCAACTTGGACGGCGTTGAGGGCCGCACCCTTTCGCAGGTTGTCGTTGCTGATGAAGAGTATGAGGCCACGCCCCTCCTCGACGCTCTGATCCTGGCGAATCCTGCCCACGAAGCTAGCGTCCTGGCCGCACGCTTGGAGCGGGGTCGGAATGTCGGACAGCTGGACACCCGGGGCGTGCTCAAGCAACACGGATGCGCGTTCAGCGGAGATGGGACGGGCAAACTCCGCATGCACCGCGAGGGAATGGCCGGTAAAGACAGGGACCCGGACACAGGTCCCGGAGACACGCAGTGACGGCAGGCCAAGAATCTTCCTGCTCTCATTGCGCAGCTTCTGCTCCTCGTCAGTCTCCGCGGAGCCGTCGGTCACAATCGAACCGGCCATCGGCACCGTGTTGAAGGCGATGGTTCTGGCGAATTTCACCGGAGGCGGGAAGTCCACCGCCGCCCCGTCGAGCGCCAAGCCGGCTGCTCGGTCGATCACTCCGCTCACCTGAGACCTGAGCTCTTCCACTCCAGCGACCCCGCCGCCGGACACCGCTTGGTAGGTGCTCGCAGTGAGCCGCACCAGACCAGCCTCGTCATGCAGCGGCTTGATCACTGGCATCGCGGCCATCGTCGTGCAGTTGGGATTGGCTATGATGCCGCGTCGCGCCTCAGACACAGCTTCCGGGTTGACCTCACTGACCACCAGTGGCACATCGGGATCCATCCGAAACGCCGAGGAGTTGTCGATGACGACGGCTCCGGCCGCCGCGAACCGGGGTGCCAGTTGCAGTGCTGTTGCTCCTCCGGCGGAGAAGATGACGATGTCCAGGCCGGATGGGTCCGCCGTTTCGGCGTCTTCCACCACGATGCTGTCGTCGCCCCATGGAAGCCGTAGACCCGCCGATTTCGCAGAGGCGAAGAAGCGCAGCTGTCCGACCGGGAAATCCCGCTGCCGAAGGATGCTGCGGATCACTACTCCAACTTGCCCGGTCGCGCCCACTACGCCGACTCGGAGACCTTGACTGGCCATGACTGTCCTACTTTCTTGTCTTGGGTTCGAACTGGTCACTCGTAAGATCAGCGGGACCCGGGGGCTCCGGGTATGGCTGTCATGACGGCGCCGTGAGACGGCTGGAAGGGCTTGGCCGCCCGGAGTCCTGCGACGACTCGACCGCCCATGGGGAGATGCGACTCGATCGCTGCGCAGGGCAACGTCGGCGAGGTCGCCTGCTGGGCTGTGAACGCGAGACGGGCCGGCGGAGGTAGCCGTGCCCCGGACATGGGGGCTGGAGGCGCTTGCGCGTCGGCCGGCCTATGCCCTGCGGGCCGTGATGCGCGACGGAGCGTGCTGCCAAGCCGCACCGTCCGTTACGGCTGCGGCTTGACATCAGCATCGGGAAGCCCTTCAGCCATACAGGGTTCCGCGTTGTTCACAGCGGTGTCGGTCTACGTGGAATGCGGCGAAACGGTGGTGACGACCAGTGTCTGCTGGACGAACGCGATGGCACTCTCGAGCTCGGCGGAAGACGGAGCGGCCAGCACGATCTCGCCCGTCCGATGACCCGAACTCCGCACCGCCAGGACCGTGTCCCCGGGCTCGACCTCCACGCCCGCCTGGAGCACCAGCGGGTGACTCCGCACTGCGTCCAGACCGCAGATGTCCTGCACCACACCCGGTTCCGAGATCGTGAAGATGCTGGCGGCATGCCGGAACGGGCCAACTGGCGGTTGGGGCAGTGGCATCCCCACCGCCATCCGGACCACCATCTCGTACCAGTCGATGCCGTACGTGGCACCAAGGAGGTCCATCAGATAGTCGCCTGGAGTCCGGACCGCAACCTCGATGGGGACCGGCCCAGCGGCGGAGAGGCGAAACTCCATGTGCACCAGGCCGGTCCGCATTCCCAACGCACGCAGCACCCGGGCACCGGTATCGGCCACCTGCCTGGCACTCGGTTCCGGCAGGTGTACGCCGGTGCGATGACCCACCTCGACGAACTGGGGCGGCCCGGTGGTTTCCTTGGCGGTGATGTTGGCGAACCACACCTCGCCGTCGCGGACCAGAGCCTCCCAGCTGTACTCCGGGCCGTCGATCGCCTCCTCCACGATGACCCGCTCACCGGCGCGGGCCTGCGCCGCGGCACGGAAGCTCTCGGCATCGGTCACCAGTTCGACACCGTCGCTGCCGGCGGAGGACAGCGGCTTGACGATCACCGGCCAGCGCTCGGCGGCCCAGTCCATCTCCTCGGCGAGGGAGTCGGTCACGGTGTACGCCGGCTGAGTGATCCCGGCCGCGGTGAACAGCGCTCTTTGCAGCGCCTTGTTCCGAGAAGCCGTCGCGGCGTGCAGGGACGGCCCAGGAAGACCGAACCGATCCTGGAGCATGGCCGCGACGATGACCTGGGGCTCGTTGAAGGCGATGACGCCGTCGAACGGGCCGTCTTCAAGGGCGAGGCAGGCGCCCTCCATCCAGTGTTCGTCGAGCTCGCCCCGGACCTGCGCCACACTCGCCGTACCCGTCACCTGATCGGCGCGGGAGGCCGCCTCGACAGCATGGACGCTCACCCCGAGTCGACCTGCAGCGGCGACGTACGGCCGGCCCATCTGGCCGACCCCGATCAGCATGAGCTTCTTCACAGGGCTCCCTCCAGCACGGGCAGCGACGCGTCATGGTGAGATGACCAGGCGCTGTACTCGCCGCGGCGGTACAACAGCGGGACGCGGGGAAAGACGGCGGTGCCTTCCACCCGGGCGGTGAAGAGCCAATGGTCGTCAGCACGGGTGGTGCTGACGATCCGGCACTCGGCGTAGCTCAGGGCGATGTCCGTCAAGAGCGGTGCCCCTGCCGCGAGGGCGGAGGGCTCCCAATCCACGTGCGCGAACTTGTCGGCTGCCTTGCTCGCGAACAGCTCCGATGCCGCCTGGCCTTCCACCGAAAGGAAGTTCACCGCGAACGCCTGCGAGGCGACGATCGCCGGCAGCGTTCGCGAGCCCGCACCCACCGAAATCAGTAGGGATGGCGTCGCTGCAGACACCGCGCACACCGCATTGCTGGTGAAACCGAACGGGGTGCCGTCCGGACCCATCGCAGTCACGATTGCGACCGGGGTGGGAAAGGAACCGAAGAGTTCCCTGAAGCGGTCAGAACTTTCCATCATCGCCCTTCTCTCTGTTTGGCTGACCGTGGTCATAGCGATGGGCGACATGATTCAACATACGGTAGAGCTCGCTCGACTGGAGCTGCCCCATTGCATTCTGCCGCACCGATCCCCGGAATGGGAGATTTCCGATGTCGCCCCACTTGAGAGCACCCTGATCGTCCAACACGCACGTTGTTCTGTTCTGGTTGTCGGCGTGCAGGCAAAAGGGAATGTCGAGCAATCCCAACGCGAAGGCACGGGTTAGCGCCGTGCCAACATCGGCGTCCAGATTGAGGACTCCCTCAATCAGGCATCGGGCTTCTTCCATTATTTCATCGAAGTATTCCTTTTCCTGCGGGCGGGCAGCTGCCGGCGGCCCGCCGGCGGCAGCGGATGCCACCCGCAGTGCGTCCAGGTTTTCTGCCACGCTCGGTATTTGCCACGCCTCGGACACCGTTTTCACGATGAGGCGTTCACAGTGCGTATCACGGGCCAGCCGCGCGCTGCTGCGAATCAGCTCCGTAGCACCATCAGGGGTACTCGGAAACAGCCCCATGTAGGTGTAGAGGACGACATGCCACGTGACCGAAGGAAGATATTCCTGCGCCAGTGCCCGCAGCACGCGCACAGCCGCTCTGTCCTGATCGTCGTGCGTCCCCTGGGCGTAGCTCAGCGACATGGACCGCACGCCGTGCTGTGCGAAGAACAGCCCCTCGAGCACCGTCATGGCGATCAGCAGCGACGGCGGGCACAACTGCCCCAGCAGGCACCCTCCGAAGCTCTCAATGTGCCCGTGCTCCACCTCGCCGACGAGGTAGCGGCAACTCTCGGCCCACGCCGATACCGCATGCTCAAGCGGGAGACGGCTGTACGGCAAGCAGTAGGAGACCGGCCCGCCTTCCGTCGTGTCCAGGCCGGCGAGCACCAAGCTCTCGATCACCCGCAACGGCAGGGCAGTGCCGTGCCGGACTTGAACGGGAAACCCGGGCCCGTACAATCCGGCGAGCATTTCCCGGGTTTTGTCCGTCGGGTGGGAGACGATGGGGTACCCGTTGAGTTCCTCCCCCGCCTTCAGCCGCTCGATCGAGCTCACGTGGTCGCCGACGCGGGTGTAGCTGTCGACGGTGATGGTTCCGACGACCGGGATGTCGAGGTCATGTACGTCGCGCAGGCCCGCGCGCATCGTAGCGATGTTGCCGAACCCCATCCGGGGCTGCACCACCAGGGTTTCGCGTCGGCGGGCGTCGGCAATGAACCGATCCATGTAGCCGGACATGCTATTGGGCCACGGACAGGCTGGCGACGCGTCCGTCCCACGGCGCGACCACCGGCATGCTGGGCTGCCAGGCAGCGAACCCGTAACGGACGCCGAAAGCCAGGAATTCCCGGAAGTGATCGATGGAATTCTCGCCCAGGAAGACGTCGGTGCAGCCCTGGGAGAGCAATTCCCGGCGCACCCGATCATTGTCTGACGGGGCAGTGGTGAGTTTGCCGCCCGCGACACAAGGAACGTTGATGCCGGCTCGCTTGAGCTCCGTCAGCACGACGCTGGTGCCGTAGTAGCCATGGCCGTTGATGCTGGAAACCACCAGCAGATCCGGCTGAAAGTCGTTGACTTCCTTGACGACCAGATCCGCGGGCGTGCAGCCGCCTAGATTGCGAACCTCTCCGCCGTTCTCGGCAATGAACTTCTCCAGATAGATGAGGTTCCAGAAATGGGAGTCGGATTCGACAGTGGTCAGCAGGCAGCGAAAGGCTTTGCCTTTCCCAATGCTCATGGTGCGGGCTTCCCCTTATGTGGAAGGTGCGAAACTGAGCGAACGTATCGTCAGCAGCGAATCGAATGGCGTCGGCCCCATCAAGCGCGACCGCGGAGATCCCAATTGATGGCTGCAGCCGGCGGCTGGACGTTGCTCAACTGTTCAATGCGCGATGGAAGGAACGGATCGTCAGCGGGAGCAGGACGGCGGCAACTCCACTCAGCGCGATCGCGGAAACCGCGATGAGCGATTGCGGCCCGAGACTGGTGCCGAGGCCGGCCAGCAGCAGTCCACCGAGCGGTGCCGCCAGGAGATTGATCATGTAGAACGGCCCCATGACCTTGCCCAGATGCTCCGGCGCGATCACCCTGATCCGCTGGGTGCGGTTGTAGACATTGAAGTAGGTCACCCCGACCATCGCCATGACGAAAGCCGGACCGTAGACCAGCAGCGACGGCGCGAAGCCGAGCACCACCAGACAGGCACACAGGATGGCGAGTCCGACCACCCCGATCACCCTGACGTCGAAGAAGCGCAGCAGGAACGGGATGACCAGCAGGTTGGCCAACCCGACCACGCCGATACAGACGTTCAGGAGAGCGAATGCCGATTCCGGGCCGTCGAACACGTCGGTCACCAACGCCGCATTGGCGCTGAGCGCCGTGCCGAAGACCAGGTTGATCGAGAAGTTCAGACCGGCCAGCAGGACCAACGGCTTGCTCCTGGCCAGAAGTTTCCAGCCCAGGCCGAGCTCGGCCATGGTTTCCCTCGCGGTGCCGGGCTTTGCGGCCCTCGGTCCGCGGGGTATCGGCAGCCAGCAGCAGGCAGCGGCCAGGAACAACGCTGCGGCGACGCCGAGGAGCATGGTCTTGTCAAAGAACATCACGCCCAGCAGCGCGAGCGCGGGGCCGACGGCCATCGCCGACACCTCCATGCTCTGCACCAGCCCCTGCGTTTTCGGCAGGTCCTCGCCCGTGGCCACTTGTGGCACGACCTTCTCGATCGCCATGTGAACCGGCGCCAGGAGCAGGGCGAGGAGCGCTCCGCAGGACATCAGGATCGGAGTCTGCCAGTCCGACAGCAGCAGGCAGCCGGCCAGGGCGAGGACGAGAACGACCGACCGGCCGGTGGTGACGACGGAGAACAGCCGGGGACCCCCGTCCCGGTCGGCTATCAACCCCGCGAACGGATATGCCAGCAACGCCGGAAGCCATTCGATGGCATAGGCGAGGCCCAGGAGGGAAACGTCGTTCGTCTTCTGGAAGATGAGCAGGGGAAGGGCGAAGAGCACGACCTGCTCTGCCACAGCGCCCAGCAAGACCCCGGTCAGGAAGAGAGGGCGTTGCCGGTTGGCGCGCTTCGCCACTGGCGGAATCGGCGTGACGGTCTCTACTGGCGACGACATCTCTCTCCCCTTCACGCCGGAAGCAAACTGGTCTCAATGCGGAAGTTTTCAATGATGTGCTGAATGTCCGCTTCGACCTGTGCTTCGTCCCCGACGAGGATGTACCGCCCGCTGTGGAGGGAGTCATAACTGCCGTCCGGGTCCAGGACCTCCCCCGGGCTGGGCACGAGCTCGCGCCAGACCGTCGGGACCGAGGACCGCATCGAGGTCCGATGGAGCACCTTGGCAGGAAGCTGGTCGGGCTTGGGAATGATCAGCCAGCCACCGGACGGGTCCGACGTCTTGGCCGGGAGGGAAACGGGCTCTCCGCAGATCGCCTGCAGCCAGACCCAGCTCAAGTTGACGCCGAAGAGGCGGTTGATGAGATGCGGCACCTCGGCACCGCCGACACGCCCGGCGATCTCCAGGAAGACGATCTCTTCGTCCTGGGTCACGAAGAGTTCCAGGTGGATCGCCATTGACCTCATGTCGAGCGCGGCGACACAGACCCGGGCGAACTCTTCGATTCTTTCCCGCAGCGCAGATTCCTGCACAACCACCGAACCGAGTGGTGCTCCCGACGTCTCGAACGCAAGGCAGTCGTTGATGTAGCGGGACACCACCTGGAAGGGCACCCGCGCCTCGTGGTCGGCGAATCCGTCCACGTGGTAGACGGTCCCGTCGATCAATTCTTCGATCTGGTAGTCGGCGCTGTCGACGCTCGCCAGCCACGACCGGAGCGACGCTTCGTCCGCCACGCGGTGCACGCCCTTGCTGGCCGCCCCGGCGACCGGCTTGAGGATCAGGGGATAGCCGATGTCACGGGCGATCCGTGTGGTCGTCTCCACATCCGCGCAAGGGGCGAACCGAGGCACCCGTACACCCGAGTCGGCGAGGAGCTGCTTCATGGTCAGCTTGTTCCGATAGGTATTGACCTCCGCCGGGCGCGGACCGGGGATCTCCAGTTCCTCGCGGACCTGGGCAGCCACTTCCAGCAGATACTCCGACAACGCCACCAGCTGATCGACAGGTCCGACGCGGTCGGCTATTCCCCGTACGGCGGCACACACCGCGGCGAGATCTGTCAGATCTTCGAGAATGACGAAATCTGCGATGTGAGAACGATCGGCGAGGACTCCGGTAGCCCCTTCTGCGTCGACCACATAGCTGATCTGGTGCCGGTCATGGTCGAGATCCTCGAATCGCTCAAGTTCGTTGTCCCAGCGCCGTTCGTCGGAGAACCTGGGCCAGCGGTTGAGAACCACGATGTGCATGGGGATCCATCTTTCAGTGAGTTGAGTTCAGCGGGCTTGAGCGAGCAGTCATGACTGCAGCTGCGCGTCACGCTCCAGCTCACGGATGAGGGGCACCACGTGGGTGAAGAAGGTCCTCATTTCCGGCCGGGTCGGCCAGCCGGAGAAGATGAACTCGCTGATGCCGGCCTGCTTGTACTGGAAGAGGTAGTCGGCCACCTCCTGGTAGCTACCGACCAGGCACAGCGCCGGGCCTCCGCGATAGGGGACGGCGCCGGTGTAGATGTAGGGCGAGAGCCACTTTCCGGAAGCCTGATCGGCGAGCCGGAAGGAGGACTTCACCGCTTCGGAGTCGACGTTCTTGACGAATTCGCGGATCCAGGCCTCGTGTTCGACGTCGGGATCGCCCATCAGCTCGGCGAGTTCGGCCAGCGCCTCCTCGCGGGTCTCCCGGGCGAGCACATGCATCCGGGTGCCGACCCGGCAGCCCCCCTCGATCAACGGCAGGCTTGCCTGCCGCATCCCTTCCGGGGTGTCGCCGTAACGCATCCAGCAATCGCCGTAGCTGAGGGCGGTCTGCTGCGCCACCTCCGAGGCACCGCTGATGTAGATCTCCGGACGCTTGCCGCCCTTGTAGCCGAGATGCAGTTCCGCGTCCTTGATCGTGTAGTGCTGCCCGTCAAAGGTCTGCGGGACCTCGCCCTCCCAGAATTCCCGGAGGATGTGGAGGAACTCACCCGATCTGGCGTACCGCTGGTCGTGGTCCAGGAAATCGCCGTAGCCGGCCTGCTCGGCCACCGAGATCCCGGCGACCACATTGAGGGAGAGGCGGTCGTCGGACATCCAGGAAAGGGTGTTGACGATCTGCGTGAAGAGCGTCGGCGAAAGGAGCCCCGGGCGGTACGCGAGCATGAACTTGACCCGCTCCGTCTGCTGGGTGAGGGCCGCGATGATCGGCACGGGATCCGGCAGGTAGTGCCCGATCCCGAACAGCAGGCTGTCGACGCCGAGTTCCTCGGCCTCCTTGACGAAGTCGGTGATTTCGCCCATGTCCAGGGCGCCCAGCTTGTACTTTTCCGTGGGCTTGGTCTGACCGCCCCCGTCCGTCGGTACGTCCCAATGCATGCGCAGCGGTTCCACTGTTGTTCTCCTCATTCCGGAAGGTCTACGGGTTGGTGCCGGCGGAACCGATGAGCAGCCCGCTGTTGGCCGAGCGGGCCTTCGGTGCGAGGCGCGCCAGATCTGTGGAACCGGGCTGCTGATACAGCCGGGCGTGTTCGCGCCGGACATGGGCGTCCACCTCGTCCAGTGGGACCAGCCACCGCCGGGCGGTGCCGTCCGGTTCGACGACCGACATCAACGCGGTTCCGTGCACGGCCTCGGCCATGACCCCGGCGCCGGCCAGGGCTTCGGCCACACCACGCTGGTCACCTGTGAACGCCAGGACGGGCTCGGCGGAGGGCACTGCCACGGCGACGAGTCCCGTCTCCCGCATCAGCGTGGCGACCTGGCCGGGATCGACACCGGTTGCGAGCCGGAAGACCTGGGCCTTGCGGTCACCGACCACCGCGGTCGTGCCCGCTCCGGGTCCCACGACGGTTCCTCGGTCGTCGCCCAGGGACCGGCACGCGATGGCAACGCCGTACCGCCTGGCCGCCGCCACTGACCCGCCGAACAGGACCTTGGCCCCGCTGTCCGACATCGCTTCGCACTGCGCATAGGACAGCTCCGGCATCAGCCGAGCCGCGGGTTCGGTGTAGGGGTCGGTGGTGTACACACCGGGGACATCGGAGTAGATCTCACACTCGGTGACGCCGAGTGCCCCGGCGATGGCGACCGCGGTGAGGTCCGAGCTGTTGCGGCCGAGCATGGTGATGCGGCCATCGGGCCGTACCGCCTGGCCGCCGGCCAGCACGACGACCTGATGCTCGGTCAGCGCTTTGCGCACGGGCGCGGGGTCGATCGTGACGATCTTCGACCGGGTGGCGGTGTCATCACCGACAATGCCCAGCTGGTGCGCCCAGAGATCGATCGCTGTACTCCCCTGGGCGTGCAGGGCGGCCCGGAGCAGAGTGGCGCTCAGCATTTCGGCGGTGGCCAGCGCCTGGTCCTGCACCTCCGGCTTCAGGTCCGGGTCGACCGCCAACGCCGCCTCGAGCAGACGGCCGGTGGAGCCGGACATCCCGCTCACTACGGCGATCACCCCGGTGTCGCCGTCGTTGGTCATTTCGATCAAATGGGCAGCAACCCGGGCGTAGTCCGCCAGCTCCACGAAGGATGATCCGCCGAACTTGACGACGCGCAGGTGCTCGGAGTCACGCGGCATCCTGCACCATCCTCGACGACGAGTTCGCTGCCTGCGTGCCCTCGGACGTGCGCCTCTTCTCGCCGCCGAGCCCCCATTCGGTGGGCTTCTCCTGGCTCAGGATCGTGAACACCCGGCCGATGGCATCGCCCATCCCCCAGACGTCGGTGTACGCGGGCCACTTGGGGTGTCCAGCGTCGATGTCGTGCTGACGGGCGTATGCCGCGCGTACCCACTCTCGGGTCGAGGGCCGCCGGTGGTGGAAGTCATGCTGAGCGAGATCGCCGGGTACGACGAGGACCCGAGCCGGGATGTGGTAGCAGACGAGGCGGGCGCCCCATCGGAACCAGGCGCGGAACGCGGCGGACCGGCCGAGGCCCTTCGGCGGCAGCGGATCACCGCAGAACCGTCCCCAGGAATGCGACACGTGGAAGGCCCGGCCGCTCAGGCTGCCGTCCTTGGCCTTGAACCAGGCGTGCTCGCTGAGGAACTCCAGCAGCGCGACAACCTGGTAGAGCGGGACCATCGGGACGAGCACGGCGACGGTGAACTCCCACCACACCCCTTGCCAGGTCACCACGCCGAGAACGCTGGCCAGGTAGGCGAACCCCATGACCCGTCGGTACGGCGCACAGCGGACCAGGTTCTGGGCCAGCCGGGTGTACAGGAACTCGCCGTGGAACCGCGGGGACACGATCATCAGGGCCAGCCGGCGCCACAGCGCCCGGGTGGACATGCCGGGCCGGAAGCCGAGCATGAGCAGGTGCTGGATGGTGGGATCGGCGAGGGTCGCGAAGGTTTCCTTGCGATGGTGGAGATTGACGTGGTCCTCGTAGTACTGATCCGCGTCGTCGGTGCATACGAGCGTGGACAGCACTTGGTGGATCAGTCGGTCCTGCCGTATCCGACCGGTGAAACGGGTGTGGATGGCGTGGTGCGCGATCACCGTCGAGCACACTCGCGCCGCGGACGCGGTGAGGCACCAGGACAAGGGCAGCAGTACGAGCGTCCAGAGCGGACCCCGTGCGACGATCCACCAGGCACTGCCGATGCCGACCGCGAGTGCGACGAAGTCGCAGAGCAGGTAGGTGACAGGGTTCAGGCGAACCAGTGGCTGCTGGCCGGGGAGCGCCTTACCAGTGATCCACGTCCAGCCGTGTTGCGTCCACCGGGGGAAGCGCTGATAGGAAGCTCTGATCTCTTCCGAACGTACTGAGGATGTTGCCGTCATACGAGGATCCCTTCCTGCTCGTGACTACCGTCTTGGCTGCCGACGTGGGCACCGAGCGCTTCGGCGCTCACTTCGGCGAAGGCCGCGCCCAGGATGTCCAGGGCCTCCTGAGCTTCTCCGCGGCTGAGGTTCAGGGGCGGCAGGAACCGGGCGACACAGTCGTCCCGTCCTGCGAGCTCAAAGAGCAGCCCCCGGCGGAGCGCAGCCATCCGGACCCGGCCGGCGACTTCGCTCGCAGTCCAGCTGCCCACCGGGTTCAGCTCGACACCGAGCATCAGCCCGCGCCCCCGGACCTCGCCGATCATGGGGCCGATGCCGTGGTTCAGCTGCAGCGCATCCAGTCCCGCACGGAGGAACTCCCCGATCTCGAGCACATGCGCCAGCACCTCATCGCGCTCGACGATCCGCATGAGGGCGGCACCCGCAGCGAAGGCGAGCTGGTTGCCGCGGAAGGTTCCGGTGTGCGCGCCGGGCGCCCAGCCGTCCAGCCGCTCGTCGTAGATGATGACCGAAGCCGGGTGGCCTCCGCCCAGGGCCTTGGACGAGACGATGACGTCGGGTTCGATCCCGTACTGCTCGAAGGCGTACCACGTACCTGTCCGCCCGCAGCCGGTCTGCACTTCGTCGACCACCAGCGGGATGTTCCGCTCGCGCGTGATCCGGCGGAGCTCAGTGACGAACTCGGGCCGGGCCGGGACCACCCCGCCTTCGCCCTGAACCATCTCGAGCACCACAGCGGCCGGGAGGCGTACACCGCCGTTCGGATCAGCCAGCAGATTCTCCAGGTAGCGCACGCAGTTGACCTGGCAGCTGTCCGGGTTCAGAGAGAGCGGGCACTTGAAGCAGTACGAGTACGGGAAGAACGTCGTACCGGGCATCAGATTGTGCAGGTGCTCCTTCGAGCCACGCAGCCCGGTGATCGCAAGCGTGCTCTGCGTGCTGCCGTGAAAGCCGCCGTGGAACGAGATCACGTCCGCCCGCCCGGTCGCGGTCTTGCAGAGCTTCAGCGCAGCATCAATTCCGTCCGCACCGGTCGGCCCGCAGAAGTGAATCTTCATTCGGTCCCGCATCGCCTCGGGCAGCATCCCCAGGAGCCGGGTGGAGAACTCCGACTTCGCTTCGGTGGGGAAGTCGAGCATGTGGGACGCGACATTCAGCTGAGCCTGTGCGGCGGCGATCAGCTCGGGATTGCTGTGGCCGAGAGCAAGCACGCCGGCCCCGGACAGAAAGTCGAGAAACCGGTTTCCGTCGACGTCGTGCAGATAGGAACCCTCTCCGCCGGCGACCGCGATCGGCGTGTGTCGCGGATAGGTACGGGCCGAGGACTCATCCCGCTCCTGCTGCTCCAGCAACCGCCGCGAAGCGGGCCCCGGGAGACTGGTGACAACGGACGCACTCACGGCGAATTCCTTTCGCCCCACTCAGGAGCCTGGTTTGACTGCTTGATGCCCTGGTCGAGAGGGGCGACGAATGCGAAGCGGAGCGGGTCGCGCACAAGCCCGATGAGCCGTTCCGCTCTGCTTTCCGCCCTCACGGTTCGACGCTGAAGAGGTTCTGGCTGTGTGCCGCCGCCAGCTCCGCCACCCGCGCCTGGAATTCTTCGGAGTCACCAGGACCGCGCCCGTGCTCGAAGCACTCGATGACGCCCTCGCGCCCCAGGTAGGAGGTGGGCGGGCGGGAGTGGTCGCCGGGCTTCGCCGTCACATAGAGCGCGCGCTCGACCGGATCGAACCCCTGCGGCTTGTGCACACCGGTGATCGTGCCGCCGGCGGCCTTGAGGAAGCCGGTCGCCGCGATCCCTCGTGGCGTGTCGGGGATCGGCGGCAGCTTCTCGATCATCCGGCGGTACGCCGCAATGTGCAGGTCGTACGGGCTGAAGCCGTAGACCCGATCGATGAGGTCCATGATGCCGTCGCCGCCAGGGCGGGCCCCGACCTCGACCACGCTCAACTCGTCCCCGTTGACCAGGATCTCGACGTGGGCGATGCCGCGGTCGATGTGGAGCGCCTCGCATGCCTTGAGCGCGAGCGCGCGCAGTGCAGCGTTGCCGGACTCCCGGCTCGGCACGAGCTGGCCGGTCTCGGCGAAGTACGGGGGTGCGCTCTTGTTCTTGTCGGTGACGGCCAGCACCGCACGGCTGCCCTCGTAGTTGATGACCTCGACAGAGACCTCGTGCGTCGAGACGAAGAACTCCTCCACCTGGAAGCGTCCGTCAGTGAGATCGAAGGTCCCGGAGACCTCCATGAGCGAGGAACGGCAGTGCTCATAGGCGTCGTCGAGTTCGTCAGCCGTGTTGACCCTGATGATCCCGACGCTTCCGGCGAAGTCCCTCGGCTTCAGCACCAGGGGGAACTCCAGCTCCGCTGCTATTGCTCGCAGCTCCTCAGCGGTGGAGAACAACCGGTGCCGGGCGCAGGGAACACCAGCTTCTTCGAACGCCACCTTCATCGTGTGCTTGTCCCGCGAGCGCCGGAGCGCTTCGTCGGAGAGCGCCGGCAGCCCGTAGTGGTGGGCGATCGCCACCGAGGCGTGCAGGTTCATCTCGTAGATGGGGACCACCGCGTCCGGCTTCAGGCCGGTCTGCCGCTCGAATTCCTCCACGGCCTTCAGTGCGGGCTTGGCTTTGTAGCTACTGGCCGGGAGGACGTGGTCGAAATACCGGTTCGCACCGGAAACGGGATCCTCCGTCATACCGATCACCGGGCCGGGATAGGTACGCAGGGCGGAAACGATTGCTCGCTCGCGCAACATCAGATCGGCACCGAGCAGCAGAAGGTACCGGTCCCCGTTAGCGTGGGCACGCTGCAAACTGAACATGGACTTCCTTAGCGCGTCGTCACCATGATGTGGACGACGTTGTCAGTGGTGGTTCCCGAAACGTTCCCCCTCCGGTACTCAGGGCTTCGGCGCAGTCGCGTGACGTCCGTTTAGTGACCACGCGAGGCCGAGGAGAACGAGGGGCCGGGTGGCGTCGTGGGGTTGCTGCGGAGGGCGGCGGCGAAGGTGGTGACGCCGGCGAGTTTCAGGGTGCCGATGGCCGGATTTCGCCAGGTCGCCATCGCGCGGCGTGCGTTGCCGGTCCGCAGGTGGAAGGCGTCCTCGGCGAAGGTGGTGTCCCTGACGTGGTGCAGGGCTTCGATGTGCCCGTGGCCGCGGATCAGCTCCGCGAGGTGGACGGAGGCCGTCGCCGTGTTGCCGGGCGGCCGATCACGTGCGCCATCCGGCGGGGGCGTTTGCGGTGCGGGGTGACCATCCCGCAGTCGAGGTAGGCGCCTGGCGTGCGCGTCCGCGGTGGTGCCCGCCACCGGGCGGGCCGCTGCGATCACGCGGCGGGTATCGGCGTCCACGATGACCTGCACGTTCGCCGAGAAACGGCAGTGCGGCCGGAGGTGCCGACCTGCGGGTCGCGGACCGGGATCAGGGTGCCGTCCACGAGCCGGAACCGGTCCACGGCGTCTGCCGGACGGGGGAGCGCGCCAGTGCCGGCAGCGGCCCGAGCCGCTGGATCACCCGACACACCGTGGCCGGCGAGTCACCGAACAGCGAGCCCGGCTACCGCACGGTCAGGTTCGTCCGGTAGCGGACCGCGACCGGCAGCACCCGCTCGGCCGGCGGCAGGCCCACCGGCCGACCCCGCAGCGAGTCGTCGCCACCGCGCTCCCGCACCACCTTCAGCAGCCCCGAAAACTGCGTCCACCGCAGCCCGTGAACGGCTCCACCCCACACCCGTTCAGCCCTCAACATGCCAGCCATATGTTTGAAATGCCCAGTTCACAGCCTTGTGCAACACCCTTGAATATGCTGTTGCCGGCATGGCAGATGGCCTATGATCCCCGAACCAGGCCTTTGACCTTGGGTATTCTGCATGGGCGATAGAGGATCGATGACAGTCGCAGGCTCGGGAAAGGATGGGTTTCCGTCCGAACAGGAACCCCGGTTCCATGTACTCGGCTCGCTCGAGGTATGGGCCGGCGGCATACGAGTGCGTCTCGGCGGAACCATCCAAGAGCGAGTGCTGGCCACCCTGCTCCTCGAACCCGGGCGGGTAGTACCGATTGCCAGACTGGTCGAGGCCGTCTGGGAGGAGGACCCTCCTGCGACTGCGTCGCACCAGGTGCGCAAGGCTGTCGCCGATCTCCGCCGACGCCTGCCGTCCGGTAGAGAGGTGATCAGCACGGACGGCCCGGGCTACCGGGTGATGACGTCGGTCAGCCAACTCGATCTTCTCGACTTCAACGCACGGATCCAGACAGCGGCGCAAGCCGTGGGCATCGGGAGACTGACCGATGCCTGCACAGAGCTGCAGGGCGCTCTCGATCTGTGGCGGGGACCCGTCCTCGCGGGTGAGGGCGGCCCGGTGATCGGCCTCGCGGCAACTGCGCTGGAGGAGCGCCGTCTCGCCGCAGCCGAACAGCTCCACGAACTGCGCCTCGAGCTCGGCGCAAGCAGCGAGCTCGTCGCGAGTCTGCGGGCGCTCGTCGATGCCTACCCCTTGCGTGAGACGCTGCGCGGCCAGCTCATGCTTGCCCTGTACCGCTCGGGACGACAGGCGGACGCCCTGGAGGAGTACGGGAAGGTGCGCGAGTTGCTCGGCGACGAGCTCGGCATCGATCCGGGGTCTCGACTGGTCAAGCTGTACGAGGGGATCCTGCGGGAGAGTCCGGAGCTGACAGCCCCGCAGAGTGGGCCGCCCGCCACTGCCTCCGGGATGCCGGCTGAGCAGCGCGGTCCGGTTTCCACACTGCCGTATGCGCTGCCGGATTTCACGGGCCGGGACAAGGAGCTGGCAATCCTGCTCAGCCGGGTCCGGGCCGAGCGATTGCCGGATGAGCACAGCGCCCGGGTCGCAGCCATCGACGGGATGGGCGGCGCGGGCAAGACCTCATTGGCCGTACGCGCCGCTCACCAGCTGGCCGAGGAGTTCCCCGACGGGCAACTCTATGTGGACCTGCGCGGGTTCACCCCCGGTGAGCAGCTCCCCATTTCGGCATCGACAGCACTGGACATCCTGCTGCGCGCGATCGGTACGCCGAGCGAGCACATCCCCGAGGACCTGCCCGGCCGCACCGCCACATGGGGGGCTGCACTGGCGGGGCGCCGGATGCTGCTCCTACTCGACAACGCCTCCGACGCCGCGCAAATCCAGCCGCTGTTGGCGGCTCCCCCCGGCTGCCTCGTGCTCATCACCAGCCGGGTGCGGTTGCTCGACCTCGACGGCATCGAGTGGATCTCCCTGGGGCTGATGCCACCCGAGGACAGTGCCACGCTGGTGGCACGGACGCTGGGCCCGGCCCGCGTGAAAGCCGAACCGGAGGCGGCCGCCGAGCTCGCCGAGCTGTGCGGCCATCTCCCCCTGGCGCTGCGTATCGCCACCGCGCGGCTGCGCAACCGGCCCCGGTGGACCGTGCGGCACCTCGTCGAGCGACTGCAGGACGAGAGCCGCCGGATGGACGAGCTGAGCTCAGGCGAACGCAGCGTCGCAGCGACACTTCAGCTGTCGTATCTGGCCATGGACAACAGGCACCGCGCCGCGTTCCGCGCCCTCGGGTTGCATCCCGGTGATGGCATCGACGCTTACTCGGCGGCCGCGCTGCTCGGCACCGATGTCCGGGATGCCGAGGACATTCTGGAGCTTCTGCTCGACGTACATCTGCTCCAACAGCCCGGATTCGGCGAGTACACCTTCCACGACCTCGTACGCAGCTTCGCCCAGAGCCAGCACGGACCGATGACGGAACAGACCGATGCGGACGCCGTCGAGCGGTTGCTCAGCTACTACCTGACAGCCACCAACGTAGCCTGCGACGTGCTGTTCCCAGGCCGTACCGCCCGCTCAACCGGGATCCCTCGGTATCAGGGAGAGCTCCCGGACCTGGCGGAAGAGAAGACCGTCAGCCTCTGGTTCCGTCGCGAACACCAGCGACTGCTGGCGGTCGTGGACCTGGCCGATCGGCTCGGCTACGACCGGCACACCGGCTGGCTGGTCCGCGACCTGGTCTTCCATCTGAATGCGGGTGGCTATTTCGAAGAGTTCCGGGCACTCGGCCGCCTCGCGGTCCAAGCCGCGCGCCGGCTCGATGATCCGGTCCTGCTGAGTATCAGCCTGTCCAGTCTCGGCGCCGCTTGCTGGAAGCTCGGCTACTTCGAGGAGGGCATCAACGTCGCCCGCGAGGGACGTGAGATCGCGGTACGCCTCGGCGACCGTGACGCCGAGGCGAACAGTGAGTCCACTCTCGGGCTGCTCATGTCGATGCTGGGGCGGTACAACGAGGCCCTTCCCCTGTTGGAGCACGCGGTCGAACTGGCCAGGGAACTCGGCACTGCCCGCACTGAAGCGGAGACTCAGACGATTCTCAGCTCGCTGTACGCACGATGGGGCCGCTATCCGGAGGCTGCAGCGTCCGCCCTCCGCGCCCTTGAGCTGGAGCGGGACACCGCGAACTCGGTCAACGAGACCATGGCTCTGGCCGATCTGGCCTTCGCCCAGCTGGGCATGGGTCAGTACGTGGATGCCGAGGCGAGTCTGAGACGGGCCCGCGAGTTGTGCGACGAGAGCGCGCCGCAGGGCGATGTCGCCCTGGTGCTGGCTCTGTCCGCCGAGGCGGCGTACCGCCTCGGCGCCAGTGATGCGGCGTCAGAGCTCGCGGACCGTGCCCAGACCCTCGCACGGTCCGGTGGTACGCCGGTCCGCCAGGCGAAGGCCGAGAACATCCTCGGCCGGCTGCACACCGCACAAGGGCAGTACGCATCGGCGGCGGCGTTGCATGCCCACGCGCTCGAGGTCGCCTCGGCAATCCAATTCCGCTCCGAGCAGGCGTCCGCGTACCTGGGTCTGGCCCAAGCGGCCGAGGGACTCGGCGACGGCGCTACGGCTGGGAAGAACCGGCTGGCAGCCGCCGAGTTGTTCGACCTCATGGAGATTCCGGCGGCCGGCCGCGGTCATTGAGGAAGGCGGCACGGACCTCATGGAGTGGGGCTGGCCGGCCCCTTGTCCTCCGCGAGGATCTGCTGCTCGGCCGAGTGGCCGGTCGCGGCGGCCTGCACGGTCGCACTGACCCCGAGCGCCAGGACGGCAGCCGCAATGATTCCCGTCAGTCTGATCAGCTTGGTGTGCATGGTTCGTCCCCCTGTGGTTGTTCGAGCGGATAGGACGCAGTGTGGCGCGTATCCGTGTTCGACGTCCGTGAAGGTGTCACAGGCCGATCCCGGAACGTTCCCGCCTGCATACCTTGGAGGGAAGTATCTGGTGGGACGGGGCAGCGGCTCCGGCGAAGCCCCGGGACCCACTACGTGACCTGGGGCTTTTGCGTGTCCCGCGTGTGGCGCTAGTTCCTCAGGCGGATCCAGTACAGGAAGGCCGCGCTCAGGAGCAGGAGGGCGGCGGTCAGGGGCCATAGGGAGAGTAGGGACGGGCCGCTCGCCAGCAGGGCGGCCAGTCCGTAGAGCGCTACGGCCGAGCCCAGGACGGCCTGGAGTGCGGCCGGTGTCCTGGCTGCCCGTACGACGAGGAGCAGCAGGACGGCGCAGGCCGGGTACAGCCAGGGGAGGTCGCGGCCGGGGCCCTGGAACAGGACGAAGTCGCGCACCTCGTGGAAGTCCGCCCAGGCGGTTTCCCGTGCGGCCAGTTCGTGCGGGAACCGCCAGCGCGGTGACAGCTCCGCGGCCTTCTGGAACGGGAGGGTCCAGTGGGTCAGGAGGATGACCTGCCAGAGGAGCAGGGACAGCGCGCCGGCCTGGCCCGCTCCGGCGAGGCCGCCCAGCCCGGCCCGGGAGCGGGGCGGGGGCGGCGTGTGGCGGACGGGGACCGGGTCCGGGCGGCGGGCCGGTTGCGGCTGAGGGGCCGGCCCGGGCCGCGGGGGTGCCGGAGGAGTCACCGGAGGTACGGGCGGGCCTGCGGGCTTGCCGTACTTGAGCCGGGCTTCGCGGGCCCGGCGCATCGCCTCGGTCGTGTCGTCGGCCATGGTCCCTGTACCCGTCCCCTGTTCGTCGCTCGTCGCTGTTTCCTTGACCGGTGCGGTTCAGCGGTGGCGGCCTCCGGCGCTGCCGGCGTTCCGGCCGTGCTGGCGCTTCTCGTAGGCCTGTTTCTGCCGCCGGGTGATCTCCGCGTCGTCGCCCCGGCTGCCGTGCTCGCGGGGATCGCTGCGCAGCGTGAGGTCCCCGCAGACCGGGCAGTCGGGCCGCCGCCGGGTGCGCGGCCAGATGCTCTGGAAGGCGTACTGGCCCGGGACCTCACCCAGCACCTTCGGGAAGAACCAGTGGTCGGGTTCCATGGCGAACAGGGCCATGGACAGGTCCTTGCGCCGCGGGACGGCCAGGAAGCCGCCGATGCGGTCGTGGCTGCCCGCCGGGTGCAGCAGGGCCAGGGCGATCTTCGCAGCGGCCGCGGTGAGGTGGTGGATGTCCGTCAACAGGCCCGGTACGGCGTACATCCGGCCCGTCCCGTAGTCCGTGCGCGGCTGGTGGCCCAGCTCGCCCAGGGACTCGCGGACCCCGCCGGTGGCGCACATCCAGCACGGGGAATCGGGGGTGGTGAACACGACCTCGCCGCCCGCCGCGCCTTCGTACAGCCCGACGAACAGGGCCGGGCGGCCGACGAAGTACGCGAGGTGGTTGAGACGCTGCTGGGCGTGGTTGTCGTCGGTGGCGGCGATGAGCAGTTGGGCGTCGGAGATGCGCTGCTGCCAGCTGTGGTTGTCCAGCGCGGCGACCTCGCGCTTGAGCACGGTGACCTTCAGCCGCGGGTTCACCCGCTTCAGGCGCCGGGCGGTGGCCTTGGCCTTGTTCCGGCCGATGTCCCGCGAGTCGAACATCGAGCGCCCCAGGTTGGCCGGCTCCACGCGGTCGGGGTCGACCAGGGTGATCCTGCCGACGCCCGAGCGGACCAGGACCTCGGCCAGGTAGCTGCCGACCGAGCCGACGCCGACGAGCAGGACGTGGCTGTCGGCGAGGGCGGGCGACAACAGCCCCCCGGTGCGGGCGAACAGCCCGGCGCGCGCCGCCCTGGTCCGGCCGATCCCGACCCGCATGGTGAGCCGGCGGATCCGGCCGGGGGGCCGTTCGGCGGGTCGGGCCGCGGCGTCCTGGGAGACCGGCGGGAGCGGGGGACCGGGACGCGGCACGGGCACGGGCGCAGCCATGGGCGCCGACGCGTGC
Organism: Streptomyces sp. NPDC085524; assembly: GCF_044541755.1. NCBI lineage: Bacteria > Bacillati > Actinomycetota > Actinomycetes > Kitasatosporales > Streptomycetaceae > Streptomyces > Streptomyces sp. NPDC085524. The sequence goes on along the minus strand of NZ_JBITTH010000006.1, from coordinate 131,707 downwards.
GGGTCGGGCGGCGGGGGCGCAGGGGGTGCGGAGGGCGGCGGTGACGTGTCGGGCCGGCTGATCGGGAGTCCGTCCCGGCGGGCCGGACCGGCGACGAGGGGCTCCGCGGTCCCCCTCGGGGGTGCGGAGGCGGCGGAGAAGCCGGCCGCGTTCCGCAGGGCCTCGCGGAGCCGTTCCCGTTCCGGCACCCGGTGGTCCCAGGGCAGCTCGCCGGCCAGCAGCTCCGGATGGCGCCCGTCGGCCCCGGCCTCCTCCAGCAGCAGCGGCGGCGCCACCGGGAAGTCGGGGGTGGCGAAGAGGTACCGCCGGGCCCCGGACCGGCCCGGCGGCAGGGGGACCCGTACGCCGGCGACACCGCCGACCACACAGGTCAGCGGGTGGGAGTCGGACCAGAAGATCCCGGCCTCCCGGAGGGCGGCGGCCAGCGGCACGACCACCGGGCGCAGCGGCTGGAGCTGCACCCCCCGGGCGGTCCACGTGGCCCCGAAGAAGGACATCCGAGTGTTCTCGACGGCGAGTTCGTGCCGGTCGAGCGGGGTGGTGACGTCGTGGGTGACGATCGGGGCGATGTAGCGCCCGAGGTCGGGGACCGCGTCCAGCGTGCGGCCGTATTCGCGGTGGTCCTGCCGGGAGGGGTGCGGCATGCCGAGCGGGTGCGAGTGGACGATGCCCTTGAACCGGATCGGACCGGCCGCCTCCTGGCGGCCGATCTCGTCCAGCAGCCAGCCGGTGTTGCTGTACTCGACCCGTGTCACATGTGCGTGGGCGTCGTGCACGAAGCCGGTCAGCACGTCGCGGCCGCGCAGCCCGAGCAGGGCACCGCCCTGCTCGGGCCTGGTCCGCCCGATGTCCTTCTCCACCTGGTCGATCACGTAGTCGAAGACATGTACGGGCAGCACGGCATCGGTCCCTTCGGCTCCGGGTGGGCTGCTACTGCTTGCGGTTGAAGGGGAAGGGGCGGCCCATCCGGACGAAGTCCACGCCCAGGGCCCAGGCCGCCGACCGGGCGTAGGCGTCCTGGAGGGTGGGCTGGCCCGAACCGGGCCGCTCGGACAGGCAGATCAGTCCGCTGTTGTAGAGGTGCACGCCGTGCGCGTCGTGGCTGGGGAGGGTCTCCAGCTCGGGTTCGATCAGCCGCACCTGGTACTCGGTGCCGTTGAAGTGCGCGCACATCACGTACGTCCGGTTGAACATCGTGGTGATCTCGTAGACCCAGCCCTCCGCACCGGGGGCGTCCTCGTAGTAGGTGTTGGACGGGAACTTGGTCCGCACGATCTCGGACTCGCGGGCCAGCCGGGCCTCCGCACCGCGGGCGGCGAAGGTGCTCTGCGGGACTCTCGACAGCGGGGCGTCGTCCTCGCCGCCGGTGCCGAGGAGGACCTTGCCGTCACGGTCCACGTACACCTCCTGCTGATGGCCCGTCGCGTTTTTGGACTGGCTGGCGAAGAAGCTGTCCCGGATCGCGTTGAGGTCGTACTTGTCAGCCATGTTCGGCATCCCTCCCCAGGGGAACGTGGGTGGAGCGGTGCGGTGAAGCGGTGCGGCGGTACGCGTCGTCGTTCACGACGGGTCGCTGGTGATCAGCTCCCGTATCCGCACCGTCTTCGGGTCGTGGGGGCCGTGCGCCGTCACGTGGTCCTGGTACAGGGCCTCGAACTCGGCCGCGGCGAGGGCCCGTTCTCCGGCGGCGTTCAGCCAGTGGGCCCGGTCGAAGCGGATCTCCGACAGGCGCGGGTCGGTGGCGGAGAAGACTCCGGAGACGGCGGTGAGGATCTCCAGGAGGTGCTGTGCGGCCAGGCCGGCATGCCCGGCGTCACCCAGGTAGCGGGCCAGGTTGAGGGAGCACACGAGGGCCAGCTCGTCGTCGGTGCCGAGGACCTGGCGGGCCCGCGCGGCCACCGGGGCGAGCCGGTCGGCGGCCTCGGAGGGCCGCCCGGCCCGGGCCAGTGCCCGGGCGAGGTGCAGGACGACGAGCCACCCGGTGTGGTGGTCGGAGGGCAGCACGCCGGACGCGTGGTCGAGGACCTCGACCAGCAGCCTGACCTGCTCGACGGGGTCGGACTCCGCCTCCAGCACGGCGTTGCACCGTGCCTCGACCTCGGCCGCAGGGTCGGCCGGGGGCCCGGGAGGCGGGGGCGGGGGCGGCGGCGTCTGCGGGGTGACGACGAGGGTGGGCAGCGGGGTGGCCGCCGCGCTCAGGGCGCGGAAGAGCGCCGCCATCTCCCGTGCGTCCGCGGGGCGGTGGCCGGGGTTCTTGGTGAGCAGCCGGGTCACGAGGACGTCCACGGCGGGCTGCACCTCCGGGCGCAGGTCCCGCACGGAGGGCACGACGGCGTGGCAGTGCTTCTTGGCGAGTTCCCCGTAGTCCCCGTGGGAGACGTAGGGCTGGCGGCCGGCGAGCATCTCGAAGAGGACGCAGCCGACGGAGTAGAGGTCGGTGGCGGGGGTGACGGGATCCAGGAGGAAGCGTTCCGGGGCCATGTACTCGGGCGTGCCGAGGAGTTGGCTGGTGGCCGTCACGCCGGCGGCGTACCCGAGCTCGCCGACGGCGGTGTAGGAACGGGCGATGCCGAAGTCGAGCAGGACGAGTCGGCCGGCGGGCTCCCGGACCATGACGTTGCCGGGTTTGATGTCGCGGTGGACGAGGTTGCGGGCGTGCACGGGGACCAGCGCGTCGCAGAGCTGGGCCGCCCAGTCCAGGGCGAGGGCCACGGGCAGCCGGTGCCCCTTGGGGACGGCGGCGCGCAGGGTGCGGCCCTCGATGAACTGGGTGATCAGGTAGAGGTGCCAGGACCCGGATATCTCGGTCTCGTCCACGTCGTGGATGCGGACGATGTGCGGATCGTCTATGGCCGCGAGGATCCTGGCCTCGCGGAGGAAGCGGAGCGCCGCACGGGTGCCGCGGTCCGTGACGCGGAGGAACTTGGCGACGACGACGCGGTCCAGCCGGTGGTCGTGCGCCTTCCAGACTTCTGCCATGCCTCCCGGGAACTGCTCAAGTAACTCGTACCGGTCCAGTACAAGGCGCCCCGAAGGCCCGGGGTTCGCCCCCCGCATACCCGACATGGCTCAATGGTGGCACTTGCGCGTTCGCCGTTGAGCGTATTCGGGAAACATTCCGTCGGTCCCGGCCGGCGGGGCCGACGCGTGTGCAGACCGGAACTCCCGCCGGGGCGGGGCCCCGGCCGGTGGGGCCGGGCCGGTGTGGAGGGTGATCAGCTGCTTGGGGCGGCGGGCGGGGGTCCGCACCCCCCGGGCGGGGCGGCCGGGGTTGCAAGTGCGTTCTTCGAACTGGCGTATCCTTCGGTGACTCCCGGTCGGGCCCGTGAAGGAGCGCATGGTGATTCGGGTCGCCGTTGTGGACGACGAGCAACTGGTCAGGTCCGGGCTTCAGTTGATCCTGGGGGCGGCCGGAGACATAGAGGTGGTCGCCGGCTGCGGCGGTGCCGGGGCCGTCGAGGTCGTCCGGGAACAGCGGCCCGACGTGCTGCTGCTCGACATCCGGATGCCCGATGTGGACGGGCTGGCCGTGCTGCGGCAGGTGGCCGTGCTGCCCTCGCCCCCTGTCGTGGCGATGCTGACCACCTTCGGCGGCGGCGAGTACATAGAAGAGGCCCTGCGGGCGGGGGCGGCCGGTTTACTCATGAAGAACACCGCCCCCGAGCAGTTGGTCCACGCCGTACGGGTCCTGGCCGCGGGCGGCCGGGTCCTGGCGCCCGAGGCCGCCGAGGCGGTCATCCGGGGGTACCTCGCCTCCGGCCGGGACGGCACCGCGGTGCGGCGCGTGGAGGCGCTGACCGAGCGGGAGCGGCAGGTGCTGGCCCTCGTCGGTGAGGGGCTGTCCAACCGGGACGTGGCCCGCAGGCTGTGCCTCTCGCACGGGACGGTCAAGGACCACGTCAGCTCGGTGCTGGCGAAGCTCGGCGGCGTCAACCGGGTACAGGCGGCGGTCGTGGCGGACCGGGCGGGGCTGATCGGTGCCGAGGGGGAGGTCCCCCGGTGAAGCTCCGTGTGCCGCTTGCGGGGTGGGGCCGTGCGGCGGTGCCCGTGGCGCTCGCGGTGGTGGATGGCATCGTTGTCAACGGGCTCGGGCCGGGGCCGGGCATCTGGGTCGCGCTCGGAGCGGCCGCCGCGCTGCTCCTGCGGCGGTGCGTGCCCGAGCTGGCGCTGCTCGCGGGGCTGCCGGGGCTGTACTTCGGCTACATCGCCTTCGCGCCGCTGATCGCCCTGTACTGCCTCGCCGACCGGCGCCGCAGCTCGGTCGTCGCGGGCGTGGCCGCCGTCGCGGTCGTCTTCGCGCAGTTCCTGCCGTACCCGGTCGACGACTTCTCCGGGCTCGCCGTGAACCGCGAGACGCTGCTCGCGGCGCTGGACTCCTGTGTGCTCGGTGCGGGCTCCGTGGTCCTGGGCCGGTCCGCGCGGCTGCGCCGCGACCGGCTGCGGGAGGTCAGGGAGGGCCGGGAGCGCGAACACCGGCTGCTGGCCGAGCGGACGCTGGCCACCGAGCGGGCCCGGCTGGCCCGCGAGATGCACGACGTGGTCGCGCACAAGGTCGTCCTGATCAGCCTGCAGGCCGGGGCGCTCCAGGTCGGTGATCTCGACGAGGCCACCGTCCTGGAGCGCGCGGGCGTCATCCGCGAGCTCGCCGTGCGGACCAACACCGAGCTCCAGCACATGGTGGGCGTGCTGCGGGCGGCCGGGGGCACCTCCGCCGATCCCGCGCCGCAGCCGCGCCTCGCCGACATCCCGGCGCTGACCCGGGACAGCGGGCTGCGGGTCACCCTGGACGCGCCCGGGGCGGCCGGCGGCTGGCCGGAGGCGGTGGAGCGGGCGGCCTACCGCACGGTGCAGGAGGCGCTCACCAACGTACGGAAGCACGCGCCGGGCGCCGAGGTCCACGTACACGTCCGGCCCGTCGACGGCAGGCTGCGGGTGGAGATCCGGAACACGGCGGCGGACGGTTCCTGTGATCCCGTCGATCTGCCCGGCGGCGGGCACGGCCTCGTGGGTCTCCGGGAGCGGGCGCAGCTCCTCGGCGGCACGTTCCGGTCCGAGGCCGTGCACGGGGGCGGTTTCCTCGTCCGGGCCGATTTCCCGATTTCCCGGAATTGATTCGGGAAATCTGGAACCGGATTGCGGCCTCGTGCGCGAGGAGGAGATTCCGTGCGCCGGACCCCCGCCGACCGGCGGGGGTCCGGATCCGGCAGATGGCTGGGTGATTGGCCGTTTCGGCCTTTGGGTGATCTGTCGGTTGCGGCTGTTTCCCTGCGAAAGCTAGGATCGCCACGCATGTTGAGTACGGGGGAAAGTGGTATATCGATGGTTCGCCGTCATATGGTTGATGAAGCAACAGCGCAGGGCGATTGCATAACCGTCGGGCTCGTCGTCGCCAGAATGTCGCTCAGGCGGCGGCTGACGCGGCTGTTCACCGGCCGGGGATGGAATGCGGCCGAGGTGGAGGACATCCACGACGCACCGCGCTGCGACGTACTGGTCGTGGACATCGACCGACTCGAAGAAGTCCGGGGCTCGACGCCCGTTGCCGCACTGACCCACGGCAGCGACGTCCGCCGGCTCGGGGCGGTGCGGGCCGATGTGAGGGCCGTCCTGGACCTCGACGACCTGGACGAGGCCTTCCTGGAGGCCGTCGAGGAAGTGGCCTCGGGGCATGGCTGGATTTCGCCCACGCTGGTACGTCCACTGCTGCAGGGGCCGGGGCCGAACGTCCCGGTTCCGGTGCACGCCGCCCCGCACGCGCCGCACGCCGCGCACACGTCCTCGCGTGCGCGCCGCGCCGATCCGGCACTCACCGCCCGTGAGTCCGAGGTCGTTTCCCTGGTGGGCCAGGGAATGAACAACGGTGAAATCGCCGGGGCCCTCTACATCGCGGAAAGCACCGTGAAATTCCACATGTCGAACATCCTGCAGAAGACGGGTTTCCGTGACCGGAGCCAACTCGCGGCCCGTATGCCCGGGCAGCAGCCGGTCGGCCGTTGAGGGAAGAGAAAGAAGAAGGAAGAGGAGAGATCGGCGTGTCGAAAATGAAGGAAACCGTGCGCTGGAGCCCGGTCGGAATTCTGCTGGTCCTGGCGCTCGTGGCACCGCTTTTCGGTGACAGTCCCACGGCGGTGGTGATTCCCCTGCTGCTCGCCATGATGCTGGCCGGCGCCAATGTCGCGGTGCAGAAGAACGGGCGGGCCCGCAACGGCGGATGATCCCAGGCCGGAAACACAAGCGCCGGGCCTCCCCCCGAAGGGGAGGCCCGGCGCTTGTGTTTCCGGGTTCGGCGGTCGGCAGGACCGGCGGGATCAGGCCACTTCGTAGCGGTTGAACCGCAGGCCGCCGAGTGCGGCGACCGCCACCGCGTAGAGGGCGAGCACCAGGAAGCCGAGCGGCTGCGCCGCTCCCTCGGCCCCGGCCGCGGCCGTCATGATCGTGCCGCCGGCCGCGGTGTCCCCGGCGCCGCCGGGGAGGAAGTTGCCCACGCCCGGATGGCCCATGGCGGAGGCGAGGATCCGCAGCGTCGGCTCCACGAACTGCGTCATCAGCAGGATGCCGACGATGGCCACGGCCTGGTTGCGCACCAGCGCACCCAGGCCCACGCCGATCGCGCCCCACAGGGTCATCACGACCACGCTGCCCGCGAGGGCGCTGAGCACCGCGGGGTCCGTGAGGTACGCCGGTTCGCCGTGGCCCGACAGCAGGGCGGCCGCGACCAGGGCGCTGCCCGCCACCGACACCGCTCCGTAGACGAACGCCGTGCAGAGGCCGACCAGGACCTTGGCCCCGAACACCCGCATCCGGCGGGGCTCGGACAGCAGGGTGGCCGTGATCGTCCGGGAGCCGTACTCCTGCGTGACCATGACGACGCCGATGGCCAGCGGGAAGACGTACGCGAGCGCGACGGCGAGGTTGTACGCGGGGACGGCCTCGGCCGCCGAGCCGAAACTCAGCGGGCTCATCGGGGCGCCGAGGCCGGCGGAGACGACGAGGGCCGTGAGGCCCGCGCTGCCCACGACCATGGCGAGCAGCAGGATCCACCACAGCCTGGTGGTGGTGAGCTTGCGGAGTTCGGACCGCAGGTGCGTGCCCATCGTCGTGCCCGTGCTCATGTCCGTGCCCGTGCCCTTGTGCGTGTGCGTGTCCGTGCGCGTGATCGTGTCCGTGGTCATGCCGCTGCTCCGTTCCCCGCCCGCGTCAGGCGCATGAAGGCCGACTCGAGGCGGCCGTCCGTCCGCAGCAGTTCGCCCAGCGGCTCGCTGCACAGCAGCCGTCCGTGGTGCAGGAGCAGGACGTCGTCGACGGTCTGCTCCATCTCGCCCAGCAGATGGCTGGAGAGCAGCACCGTCCTGCCCGATGCGGCGAACTCCCGCAGGAACTCGCGCAGCCACACCATTCCCTCGGGGTCGAGGCCGTTGCTCGGCTCGTCCAGGATCAGCAGCTCCGGGTCGCCGAGGAGCGCCGTGGCGAGGGACAGCCGCTGCTTCATGCCGGTCGAGTAGCCGCCGACGGGGCGGTCGGCCGCCCCGCGCAGGCCCACGTCCGAGAGCAGCTCGTCGATGCGCGCGGAGTCGCACCCGGCGGCCTGCGCGTAGCAGCTCAGATGGCCGCGGCCGGTCCGGCCGGCGACGAACGCCCCGCCGTCCAGGCCGACTCCGATCCGGCGGGTGGGGGCGGGCAGCTCACGGTAGGGGCGGCCCCAGAAGTGCGCGGTGCCCCCGGTGGGCCGGATCAGCCCGAGCAGCATGCGCAGGGTCGTGGTCTTCCCGGCGCCGTTGGGGCCGAGGAAGCCGGTGATCCTTCCGCGGGCCACGTCGAACGAGACGCCGTCGACGGCCTTCGTCCCCCGGAACTCCTTGCGGAGCCCCCGGACCGAGATCACCTGCTTCTCCTCTTCTTCCATCCGGTCGTCATCTCCTCGGTCTGGTTGTTCGGGCATGGTTCAGGCCGCCGTCAGGTCGACCTGGGAGCGGATCAGCTCGCGGTAGGGGCCGGGTTCCGCGATCAGTTCGTCGTGGCGTCCCGTCTGGACGACCCGGCCCTGTTCCAGGACGACGACGAGGTCCGCGTTGACGATCGTGGAGAGCCGGTGGGCGATGATGATCCGGGTGCATTCGAGACGGTCCAGCGCGGCCGCGATCCGGGATTCGGTGACGGTGTCCAGCGCGCTCGTCGCCTCGTCGAGCACGAGCACCTTCGGCCGGCGGACCAGGGCGCGGGCCAGGGCGATGCGCTGGCGCTGGCCGCCGGAGAGGCTGCCGCCCATCTCCCGTACGGGAGTGTGGTACCCGAGGGGCATCGCCGCGATGTCCTCGTGCACATGGGCCTGGCGGGCGGCGGCGTCCACTGCCTCCATGGTGGCGTCGGGGACGCCGAAGCGGATGTTCTCGGCGATGCTGCGGTTGCTGAGCACGATGTCCTGGGGGACGTACGCGGCTCCCTCGTAGAACGTGTCGGCGTCGATCTCCCCGATGGACACGCCGTCGTAGACGACGTCGCCCGACTGGAGCGGATAGAGCCCCATGAGGAGCTTGCCGAGGGTGCTCTTCCCGGAGCCAGAACTGCCGACGATCGCGACCCGCTCCCCGGGCCGGACGTCGAACGAGATGCCGTCCAGCGCGGGCGACTGGACGCCGGGGTAGGCGAACGTCACCTCACGGAGCGAGACCGCGCCCCGCATCACGGCCGGCCGGTCGCCGAAGGCGCCCTTGGACTCCGGCTGGTGGAGGATGTCGCCGACCCGCGCGACCTGCGCGTTCGCCGTGATCAGCTGGGTGAAGGCGCCGGACAGGGACATCACCATGCCGAGGCTGGTGGCCGTCAGCGTCTGCGCGGCCACCGCGGACCCGAGGTCGAGCGACCCGTGCAGCACCAGCCACAGCCCCACGGCCAGCACCAGCAGCGGCCCGAAGACCTGGAACACGGAGTAGCCGCCGGCGGCCACGCCCTGGAGGACGATCCGCCGCTGGGTCTGCTCCATGCCCGCCGAGTAGACCTTCTTCCAGTCGCGGAAGAACGTGTCCGTCATCCCGGAGACCTTCAGCGTCTCGATCGACCCCAGCGCCTCCATCTGGATGGACGAGGACTTGGCGGTCTCGCTGATCTCCCGCTCCGTGATGCGCCGGATCGGCCGGTAGGTGGACACGGCGACCACGAGCATGACCAGGAAGACGGCGAAGGCGGCCGCCCCCAGCGTGAGCGAGCGGTAGAACATGTAGCTGAAGATCGCGATCACGCTGCCGAGGTCGAGGAGCACGATCGACACCTGGCTGGAGATCATGTCCCGTACGGACGCGATGCTGGACAGCCGGTAGAACAGTTCGCCCTGGGAGCGGTTCGCGAAGTACTTGTACGGCAGGTCGAGCAGTTTCTTGAACGTCTTGCCCATCATGGCCTCGCCCAGACCGCGGATCACCGCGGCCAGGCACACCGTTCTGAGCAGGGACAGTACGAAGAACACCGCCATCGGCACCGTGAAGGCGACGAGGACCAGCACGATCGGCGCCTTCTCCAGGTACCCGGCGTAGTCGTTGACCGCGTACTGGGTCGCGATCGGCATGAACACCGTGAACGAGTACAGCACCAGCGACATCAGGAACGCCTGGAGCAGCGGCCGCCGCGCCCCGCTCAGCGAGCGGAAGAACTCCCGCCACACGCTCGGTTCGCGGTGGCGCACCGGCTGGTGGTCCTCGGTGGGCGTGGCTTCGAGCGCGAGCCCCGAGTAGTGCTGCTCGAACTCGGCGACCTCGTACTTCCGGCGGCCGCCGCCCGGGTCGACGACGACCACGTGGCGGTCGGTGATCTCCTCGACGACCACGACGTGACTGTCGTCCCAGTACGCGATCAGCGGCAGGGCGAGCTGGTCGAGGCGGTCCGCGCCGGCCCGGAAGGCCCGGACCCGGAAGCCGCGGCCGCGCAGGATCGTCGCGATCTCCTTGATGGTGAGCCCGTCGCGGCCCACCTCGTGCTCGCGCCGCAGCGCGGCGACCGAGTCGCGCGAGCCGTACGCGGACAGGATCATCGCGATGCAGCACAGCCCGCATTCGGACTGGGCGAACTGCTGGACCTCCCGGACCCGGCGGGCCCTGCGGGTGCGCACAGCCATCAGCGGCCTCCGAGAACGAGGGGAAGGGCGGCCCGGGGGTGGTCCAGCAGCAGTCGCGCGTAGTGCCAGCCGGACAGGCCGAGGAAGAAGGAGGGGAGGTGCGGTTCGGTCCCGATCCCGCAGTGCCAGCCGCCGTCGCCGTGGCGGTCGAGGAAGGCGGTGTGGAGGCCGGCCGCCTCGTCGCGCAGCTCCGGCCAGTCGAAGCGGTCGGCCAGCGTGCACAGGACCGCGATGCGGCCGGCGGCGCCGTGGCAGAAGCTGATGTCGCTCCCCAGGTCAGCGGTGACGACCCGCTCCACCTCGGGGGCGATGGCGGCGCGGATCCGGGCGGCCGGTTCGCCGAGCGCTTCGAAGAGCTCACCGGCACCGTAGGCCACCCCCGCGTACCCCTTGCACCATCCGCCCGCGTTCGGCCGGTCGCGCAGGCACTCGTCCTGCCAGCGGTGGCGTGCGTAGGCATCGGCGAACCGCGCCAGGTGCTCCCGGGCCCCGCTGTCGCCGTCGAGGCCCTTTGCCACCATGGCGCTCATGGCGGTGATGCGCCCGAACCGGCCGTGCGACAGGCCGATTTCGCCGCTGTGGGATTCGGGATCGCCGTCCACCTCGACCAGCCGCCGCAGCAGCCGCTCGGGCGCGACGCCCGTCAGCTCGGGGGCGCCGTGCTCCAGGTGGGCGGCGAGGTGGACGAGGTACCCGCCGTACCCGTTGAGGTAGTCGAAGTCGGCCGCGGTGAGGGCGTCGACGTCGAGCGGCACCTCGCCGGGGGGCGGTGCCGCGGTGGCGAACGACGCCTCGGGCGTGCGCAGCCGGCGGATCTCCCAGTCGGTGACCAGCTCGGAGAGGGCTCCGGTGAACGGGGACATCGACAGGGGAGTGCGGTCCGGCACGAACACCGGGTGCATCGCGGACCGGGAGACCGCCTCGATGTCCACACCGAGCGGGGAGGTTCCGGTCAGCGCCTCCACCTGGGCGAGGTAGAGCAGGAGGCCGCCGCCGTCGTACAGCGGGGCGTTGACCCCGCCCAGGCGCAGACCGTCGCCCTGGAGGCGCGGCAGCAGCCAGGTCGGCGCCGCATCCGTGCCGACGACCAGGTCGCGGAGGGTGGAGTGCAGGGAGCCGGCGTCGGCCAGCTCGGGGAAGGCCGTGCGGTGGGAGGTGCGGCGGACCTCCCATACGTCGTCCACGGAGCCCGCCAGCGCGTAGCGCACGTAGGAGAGGTCGCGCTCCGGCGGACGGGCGAAGAAGGAACGGATCGCCGCGAGCGCGGACTGCCGGGGGGTGGTCCCCGAGGCGCTGCGCATGTCCTGCGCAGCATGCGCGTCGTCTCCGCGCAGCAGGCCGGAGTCGCAGTCCACGGTGAAGAAGGGCACGTCGAGATCGAGCAGGGCGGCCACCTCCTGCCGGTGCAGGGCGTCCGCCGATTCCGCGGCGGCGCCGCGGTACTGGCGGGGCAGCTTGCCGAGCAGCTCGGCCCGTGCCGCGGTGCTCCCCAGGTGGACGGGGTGGGTGGAGGCCTCCAGGAAGCGGGCGTAGATGTACGTGGGCCGCACGACCTGGCGCACCGCCCAGTCGCGGGAATCCCGTACGGCCGCCTCGATGCCGTCCCGGTGGGTCTCCAGCAGGGCGCGGGCTTCGGAGTACCCGGTGGTGATCTCGTCGGCCCAGTCCCGGGGGTCCAGCGGTTCGCCGGCGACCGTGGCCATGTTGGAGCCGTGCTCCACGACGACGGCACTGCGGTCGAAGCGGATGTCGTCCGTGCCCGCATCCACGACCATGTACGACTGGAGGTGCTCGGAGGCCGCCGGCCGTATGCAGCCGATGCCCGAGATGTCGACGTCCAGCTTCGCGCCCGAGTAGCGGGCGGGGAACAGGAGCGTGTTGAGGACGGAGTGCTCGACGTCCAGGTTGAGCGAAGCCTGTGCGGAGGCGCCGTGCTGCGGTGCGCCGTTGGGCAGTGAGACGAGGGTTTCGGTGTCGATGACCACGGGCCCCCCGGCCACGGCGATGATGTTCTCGTGGTGCAGATCGGTCGCGCCGATCATGCTGAGCAGGGCCGAGGCCCGGCCGAAGCGGCGGAAGTACGCCGCGCTCCGGCGGGCGTCCTCCAAGTCGGTCTGCTCGACGAACTCCTGCCACACGTGCGTCGGCCGGACGATCGAGCGCGGGTGCAGCGGGCCGAAGAACTCCCCGTCCGGGTCGAGCATGGTGCGCAGGGTGGACAGGAGCTGCTGGCAGTTGTCCTGCTGCGGCTTGTAGACGGTACGGGTGCCGTCCTCCCAGGTCACCAGGCAGACGGTCCGGCCACCGCGGTGGGAGTCGCCGAGGCCGGGGGTGAGGGCGGTGATCCGCCCCCGCGCGCCCAGCAGCGCGTCGAGCTCGGGCCGGTCCGCGACGGCGGCGTCCAGGACCTCCCGCAGGGTCCGGGCGGCGCGGTCGGTGACCAGGCGCAGCAGCCGGTCCAGCTCGGGGAAGCGGGCGGTGATCTCCTGGTGGCCCCGCTCGTCGGCGACGCGGGAGTGGAAGGCCTCGTACGTACCGCCTTCCGCGTGGAAGGAGGCGATGAGGGTGCGCACGCCGGTCTCGGCGCAGACGCCCATCAGCGAGCGGAGCACCGATTCGGCGACGGGCGTGAGGTCGACGGCATCGTCGAAGGTCGGATGGTCCGAGAGCGTGGCGATGTGCTGCGCGCAGTCCCTGAGGTACGGGGTGTAGAAGGCGCCGAAGACATCGGCCCGCTCCTCGGTGATGCGCTTCACCAGCTCGTCGAGGGATGCTTCGCTCGGGTACACGGTCTGCTCTCGTGTCGGGGTGGGTGGGTGGATGGGATGCTGGGGCGGGCGCCCCGGAAGTACCAGTTCCGGGGCGCCCGCTCCATGCCGGTTCAGCCGGTCCGGCCGGTTCAGCAGCGCTTGGTGCAACCGCTGGTCGGGCAGCCGCCCTGCATCGCGGCGCTGGCGCCGACGACCACGGTGGTGATGGCGGTGGCCGGGATGATGGTGGGCGTGAAGCCCGCCGCCAGCGACTCCGGGGCGTCCGCGAGCTCGACGAGCTCGTCGGCGGAGGCGTAACCGGTGGCGTCGTTCATGGCGATGTTGTCCATGACGGGTCCTTTCTTCGGTGGTGCTTCTTCATGGCAAGGCTCGGGACGAGCCTCGATCTGGGCTGCGCTACGAGAAGCGCAGGAGGGAGGGGTAGACCTCCGGGTCGAGGTGGTGGAGGACGGACCAGGCCAGTCCCGCTTCACCGACCATCAGGCTGTTGGAGTACGCGTACTTGGTGTCGGACCGCTGCTCGTACCGCTCGACGACCTCGCCGAACAGGCGCGGGTAGAGGTCGTCGACGCCATCGCCGAACAGACCGGGGAGCTTGCGCTCGCCCAGGGCCACGACCTCCGCGCTGGCGAGGTCGCCGTGGCAGTACGTCGGGTTGTTGCCGAAGCCGCGGCTCAGGGTGAGCTCCGCGAGCCGGGCCAGCACGGGACCGGGCACCGCCCCGGGCGCGTGGTCCACCGCGCCGAGGGCGCCCAGCAGCATGCCGGGGGCGCCGTGGCACCAGCCGTACGAGCGCTCCGGCTCGCCCCAGACGCGCGGCCAGTCGCGGTCGCCCTCGTCGTACGCGTCGAGCACCGCGCCGACGATCCGCAGGCCCAGCTCCCGCACCTGCGGGTCGGCGCACTGCGTGCCGTACCTGATCAGGACGGGGCCGATGCCCATCGCGCCGTGCGCGTAGCCGGTGTACGGGGTGACGCGCGCGCCGGACGGGTCCGCGAGGCCCAGGCCGGCGCCGCCGAGCGCCCGCACCTCCTCGGCGGCGACGGTCCGTACGGCCGCCTCGACGGCCGCGCGCTCCGCGGGGCCCGTCGTACGGTCGAGGAGCGCCAGGCAGACGGTCAGGGCGCCCGCCATCCCGCTGAGGTAGTCGGTGCCGACCTCGGAGCCCGAGCACCGGGCGAGTTCCCCGGCCAGCTCGACGGTGCGTGCGCCGTCGGGCTCGTCCAGCAGCTCGCGGGCCACGGCGACGGCGTACGCGGTGCCGGCCATGCCGGTCATGCCGCCGACGGAGACGCCCTGCTCGGCGAGGAGGCCGCCGCGCAGCTGCTCCTCGACCGGGTCGAGGACGCGCCGCGCGCCGTCGGCGAAGTCGCGCCGGCCGGTCTCGCGGGCCAGGCCGGCCAGGACCAGGGCGGGGCCGGGGCTGCCGCCGTACAGGTCGTAGCCGAGGGTGCCGGGGCTCCACTGGCTCTGCGAGTCGGTGGTGACCTGGGGTGCGATCCACGTGGCGGGGTGGCGGCGGTCGGTGCTGCGGACGAGCGTCGCGAGCAGCCGGTCGCCGATGCGCTCGGCCTCCCGGACGAGCCGGCCGCGGTCGGTGCGCACGGCGGGCCGGCCGGCGGGGCGGACCGGTGCGAAGCCGGTCTTCTCCTGTTCGGTGGGCAGCTTGTTGACGAAGGAGTAGTCGATCAGGCGGAGTTCGCGGGCGATGACGTCCTCGTCGAGGCCCTGGATCCGGGCGCGTACGGTCTCCAGCGGCGGTTCGGCGAGCGCGTCCGCCCGTACGACCCGGCCGTGGGCGTGGAGGGCGGTGTCGCGCGCCGAGTACGAGAAGTACGGCACGTCCCCCTCGGCCATCTGCCGGACCTCCTCGTCGGAGACCGCGGGGGAGTCGTTGGTGCGCAGGACGACACGGTTCAGCACGGCGGCCCGGACCAGCGGGTCGGCCATCGCGCTCGGGTGGGTCGCCATCCGCAGCAGCTGCGTGTAGAAGATCGTGGCCTGGTTGACGTGCCGGAACTCGACGTCGCCGAGGAACTCCTCGACCGCGCCCATGACGTCGTCCCGGTGCGCCGCCGCGTACTCCAGCACGCGGCGGAACTCGGCCTTGACGGCGTCCCGCTGGGCGGTCACCGCGAGCTGGGTGGCGCGCTGCACGGGGAGGTTGGCGTTGGCGGTGGTCGTCTCCGTCGTCACCATGCCGATGAACATGTCGTCGCGGCCGGCGTTCTGCAGGCTGAGCGACTTGTACGGGGCGCGCTGGCCCGTGTCGTAGCCGATGGCGCCGATGTCCATGCCGCGGTCGTCGTCGCCGGCCCGGACGACGAGCGGCAGCAGACCGGAGCCGATGATCGACTCGCGGAGCGTGAGCGCCCCCAGGGTGGAGGCGGCGCCGTCGTCGTACGACTCGGGGGCGCGCAGCCTGGGCGACAGCAGGGTCTCGGTGTCGATGACGACGGGCCCGGCGGCGCACGACACCATGTTCTCGAAGTGGATGTCGGTGGCCTTGAGCAGGAACAGGATGCCCGCGACGGTCCCGATCCGGGCGAAGTAGTCCTTCTGCTCGCCGGCGTACTCCTGCGTGGGGATGAACTCGACGAACCCGCCGTGGGCGGTGGGGACGACGGAGACGGTGGGCAGGTCGGTGCCGAGCCGCTCGTTCATCCAGGAGACGAAGGAGCCGTAGCCCGCTTCGGCGTCGATGGGGTGCGGCTTGTAGAGCACGCGGCTGTCGTCGCTGAAGACCACCTGCGCGACGGACTTGCCGCCGTTGTGGGTGTCGCCCTCGCCGAGGGAGAACCGCTTGATCCGGGGGGCGGGGCCGCCGCCCGGCAGGAGCGCGCCCAGCCGGTCGTGGTGCGCGGCCGCTTCGCCGATCAGGCCGATGACGTACCGGGCGGAGGCCTCCACCCGGGTGTCGACCAGGTGGAAGAGGTGCGGGTAGGCGGCGAGCAGCGCTTCGTGGCCGGCGTCGCTGTTGGTCCAGCGGCGGAACGAGGCGTACCGCTCCTGCGGGGTGTCCCCCTCGAGCAGGCCGTCCGAGCGGCGCCGGTGCAGCTCCTCCACCAGGGTCCGGATCATCAGCCGGGAGGCGAGGCCCGTCTGGTTGACGGCGAAGTCGTCGGCGACGGTGTTCGCGGCGGCCAGCACCGGGGAGGACGCGGCGGCCTCGCGGACCAGGTCCGCCCACGGCCGCACGAAGTGTGCGAAGTAGTCGTGGAACAGGCCGGCGGAGTCGAGGGCCGGGTCGTAGTCGGCGGGGCGGCCGGGCCGCCGCTTCGCGCCCTGGGCGTCGTCCGCGTCATGGGCGGCGCGAAGCCGCTCGGCGACCTGCTCCATGAGCTCGGGAGAGGTCAGCTCCGGGAGGTACGTCCGCAGCGCGTCGGAGACCGCGTCGGGCGTCGTACCGGGTGAAGCGTCGTGATTCTTCATGAATGCTGCGTCCAGGGCGAGGAGAGGGGGGTGACGCCGGGAGGGGAGTCCCGGCGCCATTCCGTTCGGCTACTTGCAGTTGCTCTGGCACTCGGCGGTGGCAGTGCAGAAGTTGCCGTTGTTGCCCAGGACGTAGCTGGCGCCGTAGCAGGTCAGGGAGGACATGAGCGTGCCCCAGCCCTGGCCGGCGGCGCTGACGGCGTCGAGGTTCTGGTCGTCGATCTCTTCGAGGATTCCGACGTTCGGGTTCGCCATGGGGCTCACACCTTTCATGCCTGGACCGGTGTGGCTCGCGCCCTGCTGCCGATCCGTACTGATCTTGACCCCCTGAACGCTAGGCACCGGCGGCTCCGCGCACCCCCGCCCGGGGACGGGTTCTGACCCCGTCCCCGGGACCTGTCCTGGGGACGGGGAGGGGAGGGGGTGGACGGGGGAGCGGGCATGGCGAAGCCCCCTTCCAGCGGCGGCGATGCGCTGTTGGAAGGGGGCCGGGGAGGGTGGGCGGCGCGGCCTAGTCGGCCAGGAGGTGGTCGGCCTTGCCGGCCTTGATGTCCCGGATCAGCTGGCGGAGGGCGTCGGTGGTGTCGGTGAGGTAGGTGTCTTCGCGGCCAGCGATGGCGATGTAGCTGTTGCCGGTGTCGTCCACGCCGATTCTGTAGCAGCTCGACCCTTCGCCGCAGAATGCGTCTTCCCAGGTGATGTCGGTCATTGGATCCCCTCAGAGTTCGCGCGCCAGGTGGTGGATGAAGTCCCGTGACTTGGTGGGGGACAGGCTGAGTTGCTCCATCCAGTCCAGATGTGCACGGTACTTTGAGAGCTGCGCCTCGGCGTGAACGAATTCCGGCCCGTGTGTGCTGTCGACCTGGACGGTGTCGAGCCGCGGGACAGTCCCCTCCATGTAGTTGATCGTCTGCCCCGCTCCTGGGAACCCGCCCGCCGCGAACGGCAGGACCAGCAGGGTGACGTTGTCCCGTTCCGACATGTGAATCAGATAGTCGAGCTGCGCGCGGGTGACTTGCCTGCCGCCGAACTGCATGCGCAGGGCTGCCTCGTGAATCACCCCCGCGTAGGCGGGTGGCGAGGCGCCATCCAGGAGTCGCTGCCTCTCCAATCGGTGGGCCAGTCGTACGGCTACCTGCTGTTCCGGGAGCGCCGGAATGACGAAGCGAAAGACCGCCAGAGCGTGGTCACTGGTCTGGAGCATCCCGGGGATGTGCACCGACTGCGCGTACCGGATGCGGGTCGAGTGTGCCTCCAGTTCGGCGATGTCGAGCAGAGCGGCGGACAGTACGCCCCTGTATCGCTCCCACCAGCCGCGCGGCCGGGGCTGTGCCATCTCGATCAGGGCACTGATGTACGGCTCGTCGGCGCAGTCGCAGTGACATGCGAGTGCGCGCAACCGCTCCTCGCTGATGGTCCGTACGCCCTGTTCGATGGCTGAGACCTTCGACCGGTCGACGCCGAGCAGTCCGGCTGCCGACTCGGCGGATACGTCGGCCGCGAGCCTCATCTTGCGCAGCTCCGCGCCCAGCCGCTTCCGCCGCTCTGTCGGTGATGTCCTCGGAGGCATGGGTGCAGTCTGCCGCGCCCGAGGACCCCCGAGTCACGTGTTGGACCAAATACCCGATGTAAATGGCCAATTGACCAACCAGCCCGCTACCGTTGGTCACGCACCGCTCACGCAGGGGAGTTGAAGTGCACCGCCGCAGCATGCCTCGGCCTCGGCGACGAGCCACGCTCCCCACCCCGCGTCAGCCACCCGTGCGCGTCGAACTCGCCGTAGTCAACTCAGACCTCAGGGAGTCCGCGATGTCCACCCACCCCTTCACCGCCTGCCCCTCCTCCGCGCCCGCGCCCGCCGCAGGCGAGCCCGTGCTCGACACGCTCACGTGCAGCCTCACCATCCCCGGGGAGCCGCTCAGCGGCCAGATCGCCCGGGCCGCCGTCCGCTCGGTCCTCCACGCCTACGACCTCGACCCGCTCGCGCCCGCCGCCGAGCAGGTGACCGGGGAACTGGTCGCGGCGGGCTGGCGCCTGGACCCGGGCCGCGCCCTGTACCTGTCCGTCCGCTACCGGGACGACGCGCTCCGCCTCACCGTCTACGACGGCCACGCACCCCACGCCCACCCCCGCCTCGCCGCCCACTGCGAGGCCCGCCGCCGGGCCGCCCTGCGGGTCATGGGCGCGGTGGTCCGGGAGTGCGGCGGCGCGTGGGGCTTCGGAGAGTCCCGGGAACCGGGCGGCGGGACCCGGACCTGGGCGAACCTGCCCCGGCGCGGGGCGGCCGGCTACCTGCGCGCCTGACCCGGCCTACGCGTGGGTGATGATGTTGGTGATGACCCATCCCACCCATATCAGCGGTGCGATCGCGAGGTACGCCATCGGGCGGTGGAGGACCGGCTTCCCCTCAGGGCGAGGGGAAGCGCCGGGCATGGCCGGGCCCGGCGCCGGCAGAGCGGCGAGCTTACGGCTGACGACGAGGTTCCAGATCAGCGTGAACGGGCTGAAGAACACCAGGGAGAACGGGGACCACCAGCCCATCCCGAGCGTGTTGGTCGTCATGTCGCGGACGACGGAGGTACCGCAGGACTTGCAGAACGGTCCGTCGACCTTGAAGAAGCGCATCACGATCAGCAGCCCCATGTGGGCGCGGACGGTCACCTCGGCGGCGGGCTGCGCACCGCAGCTGCGGCAGAACGGGCCGGTGGGCTGCCATGCGGGAGCCCCGGGGTGGGCGGGTGCCTGCGTCCCGGACGGGGCACCGTACGACGGGTTCGGCTGGGCGTAGGGATTCGGCTGGCCGTACGGGTTCGGCTGGGCGTACGGGTTGGGCTGGCCGTACGGGTTGGGCTGCGGTGCGGATGGAGTGGTCATGGGAGGTCTCTCAGGGGCTGATCGGAGGCAGAGAAGGGAATGGCGGCCGAGTGGCTCGTCCGCGCGTTCTGCTCGCTGAAGAGCAAAACGTACTGCGGAGCCCGCTGTTGTCCGCCTTTGGGGGGTGGGCCGCGGTCTCGGCGAGCGCGCCAACGCCTAGCCGAATACGGAATCGGTGAGGTCGGGCCCACGCCCGTCGATGAGGTCGGGAGCCTGGAGGCCGTAGCCCTCGGCGCGGCCGTAGTACGTCGGCTCGCCGGGCTCCGCCTCGACCCCGAGCAACTGGTCGAGCTCCCGCAGGGCCGATGCCAGCCGGGGCGCGTTGTTGGCATGGATGGCCGGGTGCGGACTGCCCCGGAAATCGCACTGACCCCATACGTCGTGGTACACGGACAGTTCCGCCGAAGGCCCGATCTCGTCGGGCGACAGCATGAGTTCCACCAGGCGGTACTCCTTGTGGCCTGTTCCGCTCGCGTCGAACCAGGTGCCGTATCCCAGCACGAGGATTCCGCCCATCTCCGCCTGCGGATGGCCGCCCGGCCGGCACGCGCGGAGGTCACCGGGCAGGGCCGGATCATCGAGTGAACGCCTGCCGAGGTCCAGACGGCTGTGGATGCCGAGGCCGCCCCTGCCGATCTGGAACCAGTGCCACTCGAGCGAGGCCGGCTCCAGGAGGCCGTGCTTCCGGAGCACGGCGCCCATGCGTGCCGCGGTCCGGAGCGCGGACTCCAGACCGGGCTCGGCCACGTCGTCCAGGTCCCAGAACCACGAGCCGCACTCCTTCGCTGCGCGCATCAGCATGGACATCGATCCCGGTGCGTCGCTCGCCGGGGACACTACGCGTCCAACTCGCCGCGCCAGAGGAAGTCGAGGAGGGCCTCGGGGAGGTACTCGGACTCCAACTCGACGGGGATGCCGTTGGCCTTCGCCAGGCAGGCGATGGCCAGTGGGGCGAGGGCGACGATGCCGAGAACCTGTACGGTGCGGTCCTCGTCGGCGGTCCAGTACTCCTTGTGCCAGCGGACGGCGTCGGCCAGGGCGTTGTTGAACCCGGCGACGTCGTTGCGCAGGTAGTGGTAGAGCATCATGATCGGCGGGTACCGGAGTTTGGTCATCTCCTCCGCGTCGATGACGCGGGCGTGCTCGGCCGAGCTCAGGTCCACAGCCCGCACCAAGTGGGTTTGCAGGTCGTCCCGGCGGAGCCAGAAGCTCTGGAGGGTTTCCACCCAGGCGTAGGTGTACTCGTCCAGGGCGCCGCCGAAGTCGCGCAGCAGGGACACCGGGATCTGGGCAAGCATGTCGAGGCGGGCTGCTTCACGGCAGATGACCGCGAGGTAGAAGGCGTCGAGCCAGGTGTCCGCGTGGAGGTAGGTCTGCCGTCCGGTGGTGGCGAGGTGGCGTTCCTCCTGGCGGATCTTGCAGGTGACCGTTTCCTGGTCGGGGGCGGTGGCGGCGAAGACGGCCGAGTGCACCTGCATGGCCAGCAGCCAGGATTCCCACGTCTCAAGCATGCCGGCCGTGGGGTCCCCGACACAGCGGACAAGGGCGACGTTCAGCGACCTCATGACCGCGCCCGACCTGGAGTTGTGGGAGATCTCGATCTCTTCCAGCGAATAGGACAGCGACCTCTCCATGACGGGAACAACCGTCGCCCACTCGTCTTTCTGATAGTCGTAGCGGGGCAGGCTCACGGCCCAGCGCTCCGCACCCGGGGAGGAGTTCGTCACGTGGGGAATTCGCCGAGCCAGTTGCCCTTCAGCAGCACCGCCGGCACGTAGTCGGACTCGACCTCGATCGAGATGCCGGCTTCTCGGGCGAAGCAGGCCATGGCGAGCGGGGCGAGCGCGACAAGGCTGGAGATCAGCTGGGACCGGTCATCCTGGGTCCAGTACTCCTGGTGCCACTGCAGGGCGGCCGTGAAGGCGCGGTTGAACCCCGCCTCATCGTTGCGGATGATGCGGTGGAACATCTCCATCGGCGGGTAGAACAGCCGGCCCACCGTCTCCGGGTCTGTTGCGACCTCCGGATCGGTGCCGTCGATCGCCGCCACGAGCTTCTGGCCGAGGTCGGGACCACCGAGCCAGTAGGTCTGGAGGGTGTCGATCCAGGCGTACTCGAATTCCTGGGTGACACCGCCGTTCTCCCGGAGCAGTGACAGCGGTACCCGGCAGAGGGCGGTGATCCGGTCACGCTCGCGGCACACCACGGCCAGGTAGAACGCGGTGACCCAGGCCGCCGGGGTCACGTAGGGCTGCGGACCGGTGGCTTCGAGCGTGAGGTCCTTGTGCGCGATGCGGCACTGGACGTGGGGCTCAGTGGTGGTCGCCGCGGCGAACAAGGCTGACCCGACCTGCATCGCGGTCACCCAGGCATCCCAGGTGGGATAGATCGCAGCCCGCGGATCCATCAGGCAGCGTGCCTGGGCGACGATGAACGTGCTGTCCAGGGCCTCACCAAGAGTGGTGGAGCGTCCTTCCAGACCGCTGAGCCAGGCTTGCGCACTCTCCTCGAGAAAGGCGAGGCCAGCTTCCGCGTTCCCCGTAGGAAACGAGTGGCGGGAGACATTCGAGACCAACGCGCCTCTCCTCAAAAGAACTTGATGCGAATTCTGTCAGGCGTCGAATGCCTCTGGCCGGGCGAAGGCGAGGAGGACTCGGGGGAAGCAGTCCGGTTCGTTCGGGTGGTCCTGGCGGGACACGCTCAGGACCACCGGGCTGCTCACGTGGGGAATTCCCCGGCCCACGTGCCCTTGAGGAGGTGCTCGGGCAGGTATTCGGACTCGACCTCGATGGGGAAGTCGGCGTCCTGGGCCAGACAGGCCATCGCCAGAGGGGCCAAGGCCACCCATCCGTAGGGGGAATCGGCACGCCCCTGGTCGGACGTCCAGTACGCCTTGTGGGCGCGGAGCGCTTCTTCGAGCGAGCGGTTGAACTCCTCGTGTGAGCCGGTGGCACGCCACCGGAGGAGGTCCATGGGGGGCCATGAGAGCTGCGAGACATGGTCGTGGCCGGCGATGGACGGGAGGTCGGGGTCGGTTCCCCGGGCCGCTTCCATGAGCTTGTCGGCGAAGTCCGGCCGGCCCAGCCAGAAGGCCTGGAGCGTTTCGATCCAGGCGTAGTTGTACGCGTCGTAAACCGACCCCGATTCGCGTAGCTTTGCCAGCGGAACGTTGCACAGAGCTGTGATGCGCTCTGCATTGCGGCAGATGACCGCCAGGTAGAAGGCAGTGGTCCAGTGGCCCGCGTCCACGAACGGTTCGGGATCCACGAAGGCCGGAACCGTGCGGGTCTCGTGGTGGATGAGACATTGCACGCTGGTCTCGGTCGTCGTGGCAGCGGTGAATACGGCCGAACCGCACTGCATGGCCGCGACCCAGGCCTCCCATGACTCCAGCCAGGTGGCGGTGGGATCGACCGCACTCCGTTCATACGCGGTGATGAGGGCCGTCGACATCGCGTTCTCAAGGGCGAAAGGCGCCTTGTCGATTCGGTCGATCAGCATCATCGTGTGTTCCGAGAGGGACGGCTCGCGGCCCGGAAGGTCCTGCCGGGAAATGCTGTGACGGGGAATGGCTGTAGCCACTAGCTCTGGCCCTCTTCCTTGAAGATCTTGAAGTACTGGAGCTCGCCACCAGCATAGGTGCCCGAATGATGCTTCGCCTGAACCATGACATACTGGACCTTTTCGTCCAATAGGGCGATTCGGAGCTTGATTGCAAGCTCCCGGTCCCGGCCGCCGCGTTCGAACATTTCGTCGACGATCGTGTGAGCGTATTCCAGCGTTCCCTGCCTGACCAGCCTGTTCGCGTTGGCGCCTACTCCCTGACGCCAAGCGAGTCGTCCGTCGGGCGCCTTTGCCTCGACGATCAGATAGTCGCCGTTCTTCAGCTCGTACAGCTGATCGAAGGCGCGGGAACCGTTGGCAGTGCTGGGGAGATCCGCGACTTCCACCGCGTCGGGGAAGACTTTCGGGATGACGTGGAACCGTGCTGAAGCCTCGCCCAGCTTCTCCCCGATCTTCGTGTTGATCGGGGTGTCACCCATGGCATCCTTGGCCGCCTTCAGAGCGGCTGCGGTCTCATCGGTCGGGTTGGCTTTGTGAGCTCGCTCGGCAATCCCGAAATCCGTGTATTTCTTGTGCTTCCCGGCGAGGCCGTCGAGTTCGTTCTTCCGCTCGAGGCTGAGGTTGTCGAGCTTGGGAGTTTCGGGCTTCAGGCGGAATTCTTCGGCGGGCCCATAAGGTAGTTCGCTAGTGGATATGAATTTTCCATTGCCGACGTCCTTCAGAATGGGAAGGTACTGGCCGTCGACGATTTCATTCGCATGCCTGCGGTGATTGGCCGCGTCGTAGTACTTGCTGCGCCAGGCGGGGTCCTCATTGGCCAATCGGACGTGCTCGTCCTGGATGGCCTTGGCTTCTTCGGGGGTGCGCCGGACCAGTTGGTCTTCCTGGTTCGCGTTCCGTCCCGCGTTGCCGCCGCGCGCCGCGTCGTCCCCGCCGCCCGTGCCCGGCGTGTCAGGGTGGGCGCCGCGCGTGGACGGGGGCTGGTGGTTGCCGCCGCCCGTTCCCGTGCCGTCCGGGTGGGTGCCGCCTGCCCCGTCCGGGTGGGTGCCGCCCGTGCCGTGGCCGCTGCCGGACGTGCCGTCCGGGGAGTGCGTGGTCGGGGTGTCCGGGTGGGGGCCGTTGCCGTGGGGGCCGTTGTTCAGGTCGTTGCGCGGCATGTTGTCCGGGGCGTGGCCGCCGGGGGTGTGGTCGCCGGCGCGGCCCGTGGGGGTGTTGTCGATACCGTGCGGGCCGCCGTGGGCGCCGTTGTCCAGCGGGTGGAGCGGGTTGGAGGTGTCGGAGCCGAGGCGGATGGCGTCGTCGCCGCCGCGGCCGCCCACGCCGACCAGTTCGCGTTCCGGGACCTTGACCGTGGACGGGGAGTCGATCTTCGGGGCGTCGGTCTTCGGCACCCCCGCGCCCGCGGTGGGATTCTCCTTCGGCGCGTGCGCACCGTCCTCCAGGAGGCTGCCGTCCTCCTTGTACAGGTTGCCTTCACCGTCGGCGTACTTCGCCTCGCTGCCCTCGAAGTGGGGCAGCTTCACCGCGTCCGGGGGCAGGGTGACCGTGCCCTCGGGAAGCTTGATGTTGCCGTCCGGGAGCTTGGTCGCGCCCTCCGGGATCGGTGCGCCGTCCGGGAGGTGGATCGCGCCGTCCGGGAGGTGGACGGTGCCCTCGGGGAGGGAGATGGCCCCGTCGATGTCGATGCTGGGGACTTCGACCTTGCCCATGCCCTTGAGGGCGGTCATGACGTCGCCGATCTTCGAGATGCCGGCGCCGGCGCCCTTGAAGACGTACGTCATGGGGTCGACGTAGTGGCCCACCTTGCCCGCCGCCGACAGGGCCTTGGCGACCGCGCCCGCCTTGCCCGCGCCCGCGGCCGCGCTGCCCGAGCCGCCCGTGGCGATGGTGGTGATCACGTTGAAGGTGACCGCGCCCGCCGCGCGGCCCGGGTTGGAGCCCCACTGGTCCCATGCGAGGAGGGCCTTGCCGGTCTCCTTCATCGCGGTGCGCGAATCGCGCAGCCAGGAGGGGAGCTTGTCGTCCGGGACGGCCATGAAGAGCGGGCCGGCGCCGGGGATGGAGACGATCGCGAGGCCCGTGGCGAGTTTGGCCAGGCCCGTCCAGGACTGCTTGAAGGTGTCCCAGCCCTGGAGGCCGACGAGGCCGCCGAGGCCCTTGAGGGTGCCCCAGACGCCGTCGACGAAGAAGCCCTTGGTGAACTCCCAGGCGTGTTCCCAGATCTGCCAGGCGGGGATGTCCTCCTCGACCGCCTCGCCCCACGGCAGGGTCTTGGCCTGCTTCAGGGCCTCGGCGTCGTAGCCGTACATGCCCTTGCCGTGGGAGCCGTCGTCCTTGGTGAGGGGCGTGCCGCCCACCAGGGCGACGATCTTGGCGTGGGCGGCCCTTTCGACCTCCTGGAACTGGGCCCAGGCCTCGGCGATCTTGTTGCGGCGCTCGAGGTTCTCGTCGATCAGGTCGCCGTCCCGGTCCCAGTGCTCGTCTTTCGTGACCTTGGTGCGGAAGGCTTCGGCTTCTTTTTTGAGTGAGTCGAGGCGTTTTGCGATCGGCTCCGCGTCCCGGGCGTACGTGCCGAGGGCGCCCGCGATCGTGCACATGTCGGAGCTGATCTTCAGGCCCAGGTCGGAGACGGGCTTCGTCGTCGCGAAGAGCTGGTCGGCCTCCGGCGCCTGGTAGAAGGCCTGCAGGCCGCCGAAGCTGCTGTGGACGTCGCTCGCGGCCGTCGAGATCGCGGCCCCGCCCGAGGAGATCGCCTTCACCTTCAGGTCCAACTGCGCGAAATCGCCCGTGAAGATGGGGACTTCGGCCGGATCGACCGGTGCGTTGCTCACTTCTTCTCCCCCGAGTGCTCGCGCAGGTACTGGAGGTTCACGGAGCGGGCGGCGTCCTGGGCCGCCTTCGCCTGGTCCATGTCGCCCTGGAGGTACTCGTTGGTCGCCGTCGCTGCGCCGCGCATGCAGGCCTCGATGCGCTCCGTCATCGACTTGAGCTCCGGCTCCCGGCCCTTGAGGTACTCACCCAGGGCGGCCGCCACCGGGCCCATGGCGTTGCGCGCCTGGCCGGGGGCCAGCGGGCCGACGACCTTCGACTGCGAGCCCATGATCGCCGTGCCCGCGAACTGCGCCGCCTGTGACATGTCCGTCAGCAGGGTGTTCAGGGCCTTCTCCAGATCACCGGCGTGGCCGCCGACCGTCTTCAACTGGCCCTGTACGCCTTGCGGCTTGATGTCCCATGACGTCATCGACGACCCACCCCCGTGTAACCCGCTGCCCTACTGTCCTGCACTGTCCTGCCGTGCTGCTGAAACGATTCGGCTCAGCCGATGTTGTCGACCGCGGCCTTCGCGCGCTGCAGCGTCTGCTGCGCCGTGCCGTCGTTCTTCTCCAGCGTCGTGTTCAGCAGGTGGATGATGTTCTTGACCTCCTGCGAGGCGTTCTTCCAGCGCTGTTCCTTGGCGTGGTAGTCGTCCGACACGCCGTCCGCCGCGAAGTCCGCCATCGCGGCCGCCACCTGTGCGTCGCGCTCGGCGATCACCCGCTCCAGCTGGCCGATCACCGCTTTGATGTTGCCCTGCGCCTCCGTCGAGGCGCCCATGTCGTACGAACGACGGTCCTTGTCACCGGCCATCACACATCACTCCCCGTGAAGTAGATCAGCGGCCCGAGAAGCGGGCCGCGTCGAAGTTCGCCGCCGACTGCTGCTGGCGGGCGTTCTCGCCCTGCTCCTGGTCACCCGAGCCGAAGGCCTGCTCCATGCCCGACTGGCCGCCCAGGATCGCCGACAGCGAGGCGTTCAGCTCGGCCGCGATCGAGTCCGAGCGCGACTTGAACGAGTCGAACGCGACCTTGCCCTGGCCGTTGAACTTGCCCTCCAGCGGCTGGGCGGCGTGGACCAGCTGCTTGACCAGCGCACCGAGGTCCGTACTCGAATTCCGCGACCCCTTCATCAGGTTCGAAAGAACCTGAGTCCCCATGTCGAACTTCATCCCGCTCCCCCGTAGTCGTCGTAGTCGTCAGCACGAACGATCAAAAGTATCTCTGGTCCTATCAACATACATCGCTGCTGCAATCAGCAACGAGCGTGTTGTGACTCACTCATGACATACCGACAGGGATCTTCACGAACCCTTCAGATGCCGCACCAGCTGCTCGAAGTCGCTCCACCCCGACAGGTCCGACGGGTCCCCCGGCAGCGGGTAGTAGTAGCCGGGACGCGTCTTCGGCCCCAGCCGCAAAGGCGGTTCGGCCAGTGGCGTGCGCGCGGCCCGGTCGTCCGGCATCTTCCGGACCTCCTCCGCGCCCAGCACGAAGGCCAGCGGCACCCCCGGCCCCTCGAAGCGCGGCGGTACCAGCAGGTCGCGGCGGGCTTTGCGGAGCTGTACGAGCATCGACTGGAGGTGGTGGCGGGTGACGAGGGCCTCCGCCGTGCGGTGCAGGGCCTCCAGCGGCAGCTCCTCGTCGGCGCCGTAGCCGAACGCGAGGGTGACGTCCTCCTCGACGCCCGTCTTCGTGCGGCGCACACGGATCGTGGCGAGGCCTGGGCGCTCCGGGCTGCCCACGACCACGAACCACGTCGGCTCGGGGGAGCGGGCGTAGGCGACGTCGGTGAGGCGGCCCGGCGACCAGGGCAGGTTGGCGGGCTCCGCCGTGCCCCACCCGGCCGGGGCCCCGCCGGTCAGCTCGCGCCACACCGTCTCCAGGGCTCCGCCGAGGACCAGCCGGTCGTCCGCGGGGTGGACCGTACGGAACGTGACGGCGAGCTGCCGTTCGCCCCTGTCCACGACCTCCTGGTACGAGGCCGCGACCGGGGTCGCCGGGTCGTCCTCGGTGGCGTGCGGGGACACCAGCGTGCCGAACATGCCGTCCTGCCAGCGCAGCACCGCACCCGAGAGGCCGTCGTAGTAGCCCTCCCGCTCGTCCTGTACGACCCACCGCGACGGCCAGCCCGGCATGTTCGCCAGCACCGCCGGGGAGAGCACCGTTCCGGGCGGGGTCACGATCTGCAGGCCCCGCTCGGCCGCCGCCGCGCCGCGGAACGCGTCGGCGAGCCAGGCCGTCATGGCGACGACCGGGCGGTCCATGATGATCACCGCCACGCTGTGGGTCAGTGCGTCGACGGCGGGCTGCGCCGCCGCGGGCGTGGGCGCGACGCTCACCCCGTCGGTCTGCACCACGCCCAGCGAGCGCGCCATCTCCGGCGGCCAGGCGGAGCCGCCGGACAGGGTGGCGAGGCGGCCCGCGAAGGTCCCCGCGAGCCGCTCCGCGTCGGGAACGCCCGTGGTGGCGCGGGCCTCGGTCCACCAGTAGGGGACCCGCGGCGGGGTGGCCCCGAGCAGCCGCTCGGCCTCGCCCTCGACCTGGATCAGCATCGGCGCCTCGACCGAGACCAGCGGCCGGCCCTGCTCGTCGCAGAGCTGGACGACCGCCCCCTCGCCCGTGGCGTTCACCAGCTTGTCCGGCCCCCCGGAGAGCAGGCCCGCGAGCACCGCCCACGGGTCGGGCATCCGCTGGGTCAGGGCTATGACGTCCTTGGTCATGTGGTCGCGCGGTCCTTCACTCGGGGGTGTACACGGTCTGGATCAGGCGGTTGGACTGGCCCCTGCGGACGAGCACGCCGCGCCCGGCGGGCTGCTGCGAGGCGTACACCCCCGGGAACAGCTGGCCCTCGCTGCGGTCGCCCGCCATGACGATCGCCGAGGCCCCCGATTCGCGCAGGCCCTGCACCAGCGGCTCGTACATGCCGCGCGAGGCACCCGCGACGCGCCGGGTCAGGACGAAGTGCAGGCCGATGTCCTGGGCCGACGGGACGTACGGCAGGAACGGCTGCAGCGGCGACTGCCCGGCCGTGGTCAGCACGTCGTAGTCGTCGACGAGGACGACGATCCGCGGCCCGCCGCCCCAGCTGCCCGGCTCCAGGTCCTCCAGCGGGGCGCTGTCGTCGGGCATCCGCCGCTCCAGCTCGGTGGCGATGCCGGCGGCCAGGCCCGCGCACATCTTGGCGTTGTACGCGTAGCCGCCGTTGAACTCCTCCGGGATCACGCCGCGCAGACTGCGCCGCGGGTCCATGATCGCGAAGACCAGCTCGTCCTCGCCGTAGCGCTCGATGAGCCCGGCCGCGACGGTCTTCAGCAGGTTGGTCTTGCCGCACTCGCTGTCGCCCATGACCAGCAGGTGCTGGTCGTGGTGGAACAGGTCGAGCAGTACGGGCGCCAGCGCGCCCTGGTCGAGGCCGATCGGGACCCGCTTCGGCTCGGCGACCGGACCCGGCAGCAGGTGCGGCTCCAGTACGTGCGGCAGCACCCGCACCGGCTGGGCGGCCTCGCCGGTCCAGGTGGCGCGGATGGTGCGTGCCGTGCGCTCCAGCACCGCGCCCAGCTCGGCGGTGTCGCGCAGCCCGTCCGTCCGGGGCAGCGCCACCTGCGCGAAGAGCTTGCCGTCGGTCAGCACGCGGCCCGGCTCGTCGGGCGACAGGGTCTCGGCGAGCTTGCGCTCGATGCTGGACTCACTGGGGTCGTTCAGGCGCAGCTCGACGCGGGTGCCGAAGTTCGACTGGGTCGCGATGCGGACGTCGTTCCAGCGGAGCATGCCGGCGACGACGTGGATGCCGTAGCCGCCGCCGCGCTTGAGGATGTCGGCGATGGCGTCGTCGAGCTCCTCGAAGTCGTCGCGCAGCGCACCGAACCCGTCGATGACCAGGACGATCTCGGCGGAGGCCAGCCCCGGCAGCCGGCCGGCCGCGTGCAGGGTGCGCAGCTGCTCCACGGAGTCGATGCCGTGGTCGCGGAAGAGGTCCTCGCGGGTCGCGAGCATGTTCCGCACCTCTTCGACGGTACGGGCCGCGCGCTCGCGGTCGGCGCGGCCCGCGATGCCGCCGACGTGCGGCAGGCCCGACAGTGCCTGGAGGCCGCCGCCGACCAGGTCGAGGCCGTAGACGCCGACCTCCTGCGGGGTGTGGGTCAGCGCGAGCGAGAGGACGAGGGTGCGCAGCAGTGTGGTCTTGCCGGACTGCGGGCCGCCGATGACGGCGGCGTGGCCGCCCGCGACGGTCAGGTCGAGGTACCACTCGCCCTGCCACTGCCGGGTCGGGTCGTCGAGCAGGCCGAGCGGCACGGTGAGCCGTCCGCGGCGCTTGGAGAGCTGCATTCCGCGCACGCCCACGTCGAGGCCGCCGCCGACCGCGTCCAGGGGGATCGCGGCGGGCAGCGGCGGCAGCCAGATGCGGCGCACCGGAGCGGCGGCGTGCTCCAGCTGCTCGACGATGACGCCCATCTCGGTCGGCCCGGTCTCCCGGCGCCGGGAGGAGGGTTCCTGCGGGCCGGCGCTCTCCGGCTCGGACAGCGTGTTGAAGGCCTCGTACTCCAGGACGAGGGGGCCGCTCTCCACCTCCTCCGCGCGCTGGACGGGGCCGCGGTATCCGCCGGAGACGTAGCTCGCCTTGAAGCGCTCGTAGTGGCTCGTGTCGACCTTGAGGTAGCCGAAGCCGGGCAGCGGCGGGAGGTGGAAGGCGTCGGTGGTGTCCAGGACGGTGCGGGACTCGTCGGCGGAGAAGGTGCGCAGGCCCAGGCGGTACGAGAGGTAGGTGTCCAGGCCCTTGAGCTTGCCGCCCTCGATGCGCTGGCTGGACAGCAGCAGGTGCACGCCGATGGAGCGGCCGATGCGGCCGATGGACAGGAACAGGTCGATGAAGTCGGGCTTCGCGGTGAGCAGTTCGCCGAACTCGTCGATGACGACGAAGAGGTGCGGGAGCGGGTCCAGGTCGGGCCGGCGGTCGGCGCGCAGCGCGGCGTAGTCGCCGATGTCGGCGACGTTGCCCGCGTCCTTGAGGACCTGCTGGCGGCGCTTGACCTCGCCGGCGAGCGAGGCGTGCACGCGCTCGACGAGGCCGGCCTGGTTCTCCAGGTTGGTGATGACGCCCGCGACGTGCGGCAGGTCCGCGAACGGCGCGAAGGTCGCACCGCCCTTGTAGTCGACGAGGACCAGGGCGAGGTCCTCCGGCGGGTGCGTGGCCACCAGGGCGAGGACGAGGGTGCGCAGCAGCTCGGACTTGCCGGAACCGGTCGCGCCGACGCACAGGCCGTGCGGGCCCATGCCCAGCTCGGAGGATTCCTTCAGGTCGAGCAGCACGGGCTCCCGGGAGTCGCTGATGCCGATGGGCACGCGCAGGAAGGCGCGTTCGCCGCGCGGGGCCCACAGGCTCGCCAGGTCGAGGCGGGCGACGTCGTCGATGCCGAGGAGGTCGGCGAAGTCGACGGGCCCGGACAGCGGGGCGTCGATGAGGGACTCGGCGGACAACCGGAGCGGGGCGAGCATCCGGGCCAGGCCCTCCGCGAAGGGGACGCCGACCTCGTCCACGGTGCCGTGGGCGCTGATGGGCTCGTCCTGGCGCAGGTCCTCGATGAACACCCGGTCGCCTTCGACGGTGATGCGCACGCCGACGTGGCCGGGCTCCTGGACGCGCTGGTCGAGCAGGTGGAGGACGGTGACGCCCATCTCGCGCAGGCCCACCGCCTCGTCGGGGCGGGGCAGTTCGACGGCGTCCTCGCCGTGTCCGTCGGTCACGACGAGCAGCCGCGAGGTCATGGACAGGGCGTCCTGGCCGGACAGTCCGCGGCGCACCTCGGCCGCGTAGGAGGCGCGACGGCGCAGCTCCGGGCCGATCTGCCGGGCGAGCTGGGCCGCGGAGGGGGCGATCCGGCGGGCGGCGACGGGGCCGTCGAGCTGCTCGGTGTCGAGGAGGTGCGGCATCCACTTGGCCCACTCCCAGTCGGGGAGCCGGTCGCCGGGGACGGCCAGGGCGATCGCCACGTCGTCGGGGGCGTGCAGGGCGGCGGCCTGGACCAGCAGGGCGCGGGCGACGCGCAGGCAGTCCTCGCGGGGGCCGATGACGCTGATGTTGCCGACGCGGTCGAGCGGAACGGTGAGCGGGAGGTCGGTGCCGCCCCGGAAGCGGGCCGTCAGCGCCGAGGCCTCGTTGAGCATGAAGCGGTCGGGCGGGGTGAGGACGGTGGAGCCCTGCTGGCCGATCTGCAGGTCGCGTACGGGCATTTCGCCGGTGCCGACGCGCACGCGCAGGAAGTCGCCGTCGACGCGGCGGCGCTCCCACAGCCGGGCCGGGTCGCGGACGATGTCGTACAGGGCGTGCGGCGGCGGGTTGAGCACGTCGGCGAGCTCGCCGCGCTCGCGCTCCTCGCCGGCGAGCTCCTCGCGCAGGTCCTCCAGGTAGGCGAGATAGGCCTCGCGCTGGGTGCGGCGGGTGCGCTGGGCCTTGCCGCGCTGCGAGAAGACGAGCGCGAGGGAGCCGATGACGGTGACGACGAGGATCAGCGCGCCGAGCCCGGCGAACTGGCTGTTGCGGACGACCGTCATCATCACGACGGACGACATGACTCCGGCCACGGGCAGCAGCGACATCGCGATGTTGCCCGCTTTCCCCTCGGGGAGGTTGGGCGGGGCCTCGATGAGGCGTGCGGCAGGGGCGACCAGGGGCCGGACGGTCCTGGCCGGGCGGTGGATCAGTCGGGTGCTCATCGTTGTCGTCCGCCATTCGCGGTCTGGCTCGTCACGGTCTGGCTCGTCGGGTTCTGGCTCGTCGCCGGGGTCGGGCTCGGTACGGTCCGGGGCGTCGCAGTCGGGCTCGGCATGCCGGTCAGTGGCGCTGCTGGGACAGCTGGAAGACGTCCGCGGCGAGCCGGGCGGTGGTCTGCCTGGTGGAGTGGGCGAGCAGTTCGGTGCGGATGCGGCCGCCGGCCGCGAGGTGGCGGTCGTACGGCAGGACGTGCACGCCCGTCCCGGTGGACTCGAGGCTGCGGACGGCCTCGGCGAGGTCGATGCCGGAGTGCGGGGCCTGCTCGGTGAGCACGACGACCGTGCCGGCGATCACGTGCTGGGGCAGGCCCTGCATCCACTGGAGGACCGCGTACGTGCTCATGACCCCGTCCAGGGTCGCGGGGGTGGTCAGGACGCGCGCCTGGGAGGCGGTGAGCGCGACGCGGGCGACCTCGGCGGGGAGCGTCTCGCAGTCGACGACGGTCACGCCGAAGTAGCGGCGCAGGGCGACCATGGCCCGCTCGTAGGAGCGGGTGTCGAGCATCGCGCCGATCTGGCCCTGGCTGCCGGGCAGCAGCCAGGCGTTGTCGTGGAGCTGGACCAGGTAGCCGGTGATGTCGAGCAGCGACATCTGGGGCTCGACGATGTCCGCGATGTCGCCGGTGGTCCAGCGCAGGGACTCGGCGCCCAGCCGGATCGGCAGCGAGCCCAGGGCGGGGTCGGCCTCGACGAAGAGGACGGGGTCCTGCCGGTAGTGGGCGTACGTGGTGCCGAGCAGGGCCGCGACGGTGGACTTTCCGGCGCCGCCGCGGATGGAGGTGACGGCGATCTGGCGGCCGGTGGTCACGGACTGCTGGAGCAGCTCGGCGGAGCGGGTGGCGTCGGCGACCTCGCGGGCGGCGGATGAGGAAACGATTCGGCGTACGGCGCGGGTGGCGCGGGCGCCGAAGGCCTCCCCGTGCAGGGGCTTGCGGCCGGCCGCGGCCAGCGCGGGGTCGACCGGGGGCCGGGAGTCGGGGGTGCGGGCCCCCACGGACGCGCGGCGCGGCTGCGGCTTCGCCTGCTGCTGCGGGTGGGAGTGGGACG
Organism: Streptomyces sp. NPDC085524; assembly: GCF_044541755.1. Classification (NCBI taxonomy): domain Bacteria; kingdom Bacillati; phylum Actinomycetota; class Actinomycetes; order Kitasatosporales; family Streptomycetaceae; genus Streptomyces; species Streptomyces sp. NPDC085524. The sequence continues at coordinate 98,330 of NZ_JBITTH010000006.1, read as the reverse complement.
GGGTCTGGCCCGGGTAGCCGTATCCGGCCGCGTGGCCCTGGCCCTGCTGGGCGGCGGGGTGTCCCTGGCCCTGTGCCTGGTCGGGGCCCGGGTAGCCGTATGCCGGGGCCTGGCCCTGCCGGGCGGGGTCGTGGCCGGGGAACCCCTGCGGTCCGGGCGCGTGGGCCTGTGCCTGTGCCTGGGCTTCGTAGCCGTACGCCGGGGCCTGGCCCTGCTGGGCGGGGTCGTGGCCGGGGAACTTCTGCGGCCCGGGCGCGTGGGCCTGCGCCTGTGCCTCGTAGCCGTATGCGGGGGCCTGGCCCTGCCGGGCGGCGGGCGCACCGGGGGATGCCTGTGGCCCGGCCGCGTGGCCCGCGGCCTGTGCCTGCTCCGGGCCCGGGTAGCCGTACGCGGGCGCCTGGCCGGCGTGCCCGGGGAACCCCTGCGGGCCCGCTGCCGCGGGGTGCCCGGGCTGCGGTGCGCCGGGGCCCGGCTGGGGCTGCGCGTGCTGCGGTGCCCCCTGGCCCGGGTGCGGGACCGAGGGCTGCTGGGCCTGCGGTGCCCCTTGGCCCGGGTGCACGGGGTGCGAGGCCTGCTGGCCCGGGTGCTGGGCCTCCTGGTCCGGGTGCGGGGGGTTCTGGTCCGCCTGCCCGGCCGCCTGCCCGGCCCTCAGGTCGCGCAGGACGTCGCCCTGCCAGTTGTCTCCGCTCGGCATGTCTGCCCCTGCCCCTCTTCCTTCGACCTGCTGCCCCGCCCGGAGCGCCTGCGCGTTGACTCAGAACTTGTTGAGCAGCTGCCCGTACACGCCGAACACCCCGACGGCGAGCGGGAAGAGCCCCACCATGCCGACCGACTCGACGAGATCGGCGGCACGCCCCAGCCGGACCCGCACGTGCTCCGGCGGCTGCACCGCGAGGACGAGCAGCGGCAGCAGCGCGGCCACACCCAGGACGGCCAGCGGCCCGGCGCCCCCGCCGTGCTCGCCCCACAGCATCACGAGCCGTACGACGAGCACCGCAGCGGCGGTGAACAGGGCCACGACCTCCGCGACCAGCGGGAAGGCCCGGGCCCTCGACAGCAGCACCACGGCGACGAGCGCCGGCAGTGCCACCGTCCACACGCTGGGCTTCCCGGCCAGCGTCAGCAGCCAGCCGGCGGCCGCCGCCGAGACGGCGGTGGCGATCGTCGCGAGGGCGAGCCCGCGGTGCGTGGCGGCGAGCGCGTTGCCCACCTCGTGGCGGCTGACGGAGGTGCCGCCGGAGCGGCGGTCGTCGAGCGCGGTGAGCCCCGAGGCCATCAGGGCGAGCCGCGGCAGCAGGCCGAGCAGCACCACGGAGCACAGGGCCATGACCGCGCCGAGCCGGGCCGGGTCGTCCTGGAGGACGGCGACGGCCTCCCACAGGGCGGTGAGCACGGCGATGGCCGCGGCTCCCATCAGCCCGCCGCGGCCGAGCGGCGAGAAGAAGCCGAGCATCACCAGCATCAGGACGAGCGCGCCCGCGACGGCGGCGAGCCGGACGACCCCCGACCAGTGGCCGGCGTCCGCGGCGGTCCACGCGGCGAGCACGCCCAGCCCGCCGGAGGCGAGCAGGAGGGCGGTCGACAGGCCCTGGTTGCCGCGCCCGTTGCGGGCGACGAGCGCGCCGGCCGCGAGCAGTACGACCGTGACGGCCGCGAGGGCGCCGGCCAGGGCGCCGAGTGCGAACTCGCGGCGCGCGAGCAGTGCGGCGGTGACCGTGATCGCGACGGTCGCCACCCCGGCACTGGCCCGGCGGGCGGCGGGCCGCCAGCGCCAGGCCTGCAGGTCGAGGTCGTCTGCGACCAGGTCCGTGACGTCGTGGACGACGGGGGCGGGCGGCGCGGAGTGGGTCCTGACGAGCCGGAGGACGGCGCCGTCGGCTATCCCGGCCGACGCGAGCGTGCTGTCGTGCGGCAGCGCGGAACCGTCGGACGTGATCAGCTGACGGGTCATCGGACGCGATGCGGCCCGGTCGTCGAGCAGGTAGAGGATGTCGGGGAGCAGCTGCCCGATCGGGGTGTCCGAGGGCAGGACGATGTCCGCCCGGCGCCGCTCGCCGACGAGGGTCACCCGGCTCAATTGCGCCCGGGAAGTCGTTGCTGTGCTCACCACTTACGGGAACCTATCATCGCGGCGTTGCGACCTTTCGGGACTAAAGGGACGTAGCTCTGCGGCCGGACTGTGAACTCTCCCGGATCTGCACGTCGCCGATCCTTCTTCTACGAATGCGACGGCTTCGGCGACTTGGCCGTGGGGGTGTGCGAGGGCTGCGAAGTCTTGGGCGTCTTCGGCGTCTTGGAGGGTCCGGACGACGCCGACGGGCTCGCCGGTGCCGACGGCTGCTTCGACTTCGACGACTGCCCGGGCTGCGGGAGCGGGACCGGCTGCTGTTGCTGTTGCTGCTTCTGCTGCTCGGCCTTCTGCTTCGCGAGCGTGTGCTGCACGAAGGACCAGCCGACGCAACCCGCGCACAGGACGGCCGCGATGGCGATGCCCGCGAACATCTTCCCGAGGCGCTCGTCGGCGGTGCGCCGCGCCCGCTGCGCGCCGAACAGCAGCGCGTCCCTCATCCTGCGGCGGCGTACTGCCACCGATTCCAGAAGCTGGCTGTCGTAGTCCCGTGCCATCCGTCGTCCGTCGCCTCAGTCTCGGCTCGTCGAGTGCCAACTACCGCTCCGGAGGCCCGCCACCGAGCGAACGGCCGTGCGAAGCTCCCGTTTTTGCCTCTGCAACATAGAGCATGTCCGAGCGGTGGGCACGTCCAGGCCCGGGACGCAACCCGTGGCCCGCCCCCGCTGCGGTCGCCGGGGCAGGGGGGCGGGGCTACGTTGGAGGGGCGGGGGCATCTGTGGTGCAGGAGGGCCCGGCATGGTCACACGCGTGCGGAGGGCGGCGGTCGCAGCAGCCGCCATCGGGATGGCCGTGGTGCCCCTCGGGGCGGCGGCCGGCAGTGCCTGGAGCGCTCCACGGGCCGCGCCGGTCGCGGCGCCGGTCCGGGACGACGGGGACTTCGCGCAGCTCACACCAGCCGTGAAGCAGCAGCTGGACGAGGCCGTGCGCAAGGTGATGGCCCAGGCCCACGTGCCCGGGGTGATGGTGCACCTCTCCGCGCCCGGCAAGGGCGAGTACGTGAAGGCCTTCGGCATCGCCGACAAGGCGACCCGCGCCCCCATGCGGACGGACCTGAACATGCGGATCGGCAGCGTGACCAAGACCTTCACGGTGACCGCGCTGCTCCAGCTCGTCGACCAGGGCAAGGTCGGCCTGGACGACCCCATCGGCACGTACGTCGCCGGGGTCCCGAACGGGGACCGGATCACGCTGCGCCAGCTCGCGGAGATGCGCAGCGGGCTGTTCAACTACTCCGAGGACCCGGGGTTCGACAAGGCGTTCTTCGCCGACCCGGACCGGCCGTTCACCCCGCAGGAGCTGCTCGCGTACTCCTTCAAACACCCGGTGATGTTCGAGCCGGGCGCGAAGTTCTACTACTCCAACACCAATCTGATCCTGCTCGGGCTGGTCGTGGAGAAGGAGACCGGGCAGCAGCTCGACGACTACATCAACAACAGGGTGGTCGCGCCCGCCGGGCTGAAGCACACGCTCTTCCCCAAGGGTGCGGAGTTCCCCAGCCCGCACGCCCACGGCTACACGAACCAGACGCAGAGCGGGAAGGTCGAGGACGCGACCGACTGGAACCCGTCCTGGGGCTGGGCCGCAGGAGCGATGATCTCCAACCTCGACGACATGACGTCCTGGGCGAAGACCCTGGCCACCGGGTCGCTGCTGGAGCCCGCCACGCAGGCCCAGCGGCTGAAGGTCATCGACGCCCTGCCGGGCACGGGTTACGGCCTGGGGATCTTCAACCTCCACGGCTGGATCGGGCACAACGGCTCGCTGCCGGGGTACGAGGCCGTCGTCACCTACATGCCGCAGGCGAAGGCCACGATGGTCATCATGCTCAACACCGACATCACCGCGGAGGGCGAGGAGCCGAGCACGCTGTTCGCCGAGGCCATCACCAGGATCGTGACGCCGGACAACGTCTATACGCTGCCCGCCCAGTCCACCACCAAGTAGGGCGGCCGCGTACCGCCCCGGGGGACGTCCGTCCCTGCGCGCACAATGGGTCCGGCGCGCAGGGACGGACGAAGGAGACGGGTGTGGGCGTTCACGGCGAGCAGGGCACGCGGCAGGTGCAGGATGCGGAGCACGCGCAGGAACGGGGGATCGCACTGCGCGTCGCGGGTGAGGCGGACATCGAGGCGGCGGCCCGGCTGTTCCGCGGGTACCTCGACTTCTACGAGGTGGAGGTGACGGATCCGGACCGGCCCCGCGCCTTCCTCGCCGAGCGGATCGCGAAGGACGAGTCGCTGATCCTGCTCGCCGACGCGCCGGGCGTCGGCACCGTCGGCTTCGCGCAGGTCTACCGGGCCTTCTCGTCGCTCACCATGGGCACCGCCTGGGTCCTCAACGACCTGTACGTGGCCCCGGAGGGCCGCCGCACCGGAGCCGGCCGGGCGCTGCTGCGCGAGGTGCTGCGCCGGGCCCGGGAGGCCGGGGTGGCCGGGGTGCAGCTGGAGACCGCGTACGACAACACGGTCGCGCAGGGGCTGTACGAGGCGGAGGGCTTCGTGCGCGAGGAGTTCCACGTCTACTTCCACGAACTCGGGTGAAACACAACGCCGCAGTCGTCGCGTCAATGGGGTGGGACGACGCGAGGGGGAGTAGATGCGGCAGGGGCGCAGAGACGGGTTCCGTGAGTTCGCGGAAGGCCGGTCGGGGCACCTGTACCGGTCGGCCTGCCTGCTGGCCAGCGGGGACACCCATCTCGCGGAGGACCTCGTACAGGAGACCCTGGGCCGGATGTACCTGCTCTGGGGGCGCATCTCCCGTATCGACAATCCGGCGGCGTACGCGCAGACGGTGCTCGTACGGGCCTTCCTGACGCACCAGCGCCGCCGGTCGGCGGGGGAGCGCCCGGTCGGGGAGTTCCCCGACTCGGGTGCGGCCGCCGCCGGTTCCGGCGATCCGGCGCTGCGGCTGACGCTGCTGCAGGCGCTGGGGCGGCTCGCGCCCAAGGACCGGGCGGTGCTCGTGCTGCGCTACTGGGAGGACCGCAGTGTCGAGGAGACCGCCGACGCGATGAACACCAGCTCGGCGGCGGTCCGTACCCGGACCTCGCGGGCGCTCGGCCGGCTCAGGGAGCAACTGGGCGGGAGCATCAGCGAGTTGGCAGGTCTCTGAGAAGCGCAGACGGAAACGGTCCGGCAGGGCGCCCGTTCGCGGGCCCCGTCGGGCGGCCGGGCCGGTTTCGGCCCCTTCACACCCCCTGAAAACGGAAGGTTTGGTTCCACATGCCCTTTGAAGACGACCTCGGCGAAGCCCTCCGGCGTGCGGGGGACGGTTTCACGACCGACCGGCACGCCCTCGTGGATGCCGGTGAGCGGCGGGGACGGCGGCTCGTCGCCCGCCGCCGGGCCGGCGTGATCGGCGGATCGGTCCTGTCCCTGGCCCTGATCGGCACGGCCGGCGCGTATGCCGGCGGCCTGCTGGGCGCAGGCGGCTCGGGCGGCGCGGACCGGGTGGACGTCGCGGCGCCGCCGACGCGGGCCGCCGGCCAGTCCGGTCAGGGCGGCGCCTGGGACCGGAAGCCCGTCGGCGGCAGCGGCGCGGTCACCGCCGAACAGCTGGTCGAGGTGTTCAGGGGGCTGCTGCCGGGCGGGAAGCTGACCGGGACCACGGCCCGCGGTACGGAGGACGCCCCGTACGTACAGGGCGTGTACGACGACGGCGCCGGCAAGGCGGCCGTCGCCGTGGGCCTTTCCCGGGTGGACCCGCACGGCAGCAACGCCCGTCAGCTGACCGACTGCGGGGACAAGAACCTCCGGAGCTACGACGACTGCGAGGCCGAGCAGCTGGCGGACGGCTCCCGGCTACTGGTCGAACAGGGCTACGAGTACCCGGACCGCCGCGTGGACACCAAGCTCTGGAGGGCCGTGCTCGTGACCCCGCAGGGCTTCCAGGTGGAGGCCTCGGAGTGGAACGCCCCGGCCGAGAAGGGGGCGGCCGTCTCCCGTCCCAAGCCTCCGCTGGATCCGGACCGGTTGAAGGCCCTGGTCACCTCGGACAAGTGGCATCCGGCGCTGAACGACCTGCCGGCCGCCGAGCCGGAGCCGGCGCCCCAGGCCCCGCCCGCCACCGGCCGGCCGGACGCCGGAACCGTCCTGTTGTCCCTGATCCGGCAGTACGGGATCTCGGTCGTCTCCAAGGGCGGCGAAGGCGAATACGCGTACGCCGTCCTCACGGACGGCAAGGGCAACTCGCTGGTCCAGGTCAACGCCCAGGCGAACATGGGCGGTCTGCTGGCCGGTCACATGAGCGGCGCGGACGTGACGACGCTGCCGGACGGCACCAAGGTGAAGGTGGAGGAGAAGCCGGGCGAGAAGGGCGGTGCCGGAGTGGTCTGGTGGAGCGTGGACACGCTGCGTCCGGACGGCTTCCGGGTGGTGGTCTCCGGCTTCAACACCGGCAACCAGGACAAGCCCGCCACCCGCAAGACCCCGTTGCTGACCATGGACCAGCTGAAGGAGCTCGCACTGAGCCCGATGTGGACCGCCCCGCAGCAGTAGCTCACTTCGCGTCGGCGTAGCACTCCACGACCGCCGTGGTGAACGGGAACCGGACCGGGGTGTCGCCGAAGGCGATCCGCCCGGCCCGGTCACCGGCGCGCCGGATGGCCTCGGCGACGGCCTCGGCCTCCTCGGCCGGGCAGTGCACGATCACCTCGTCGTGCTGGAAGAACACCAGCTCGGCCCGCATCCCGGCGAGGGCCTGGCGCAGGGCGGCGAGCAGCAGCAGGGCCCAGTCGGCGGCGCTCCCCTGCACGACGAAGTTGCGGGTGAAGCGGCCGCGGGCCCGGGTGTTCGTCGAGGCGTAGCTCGGGGTCCAGCGCTCCTCCTGGTCCTGCGGGATGCCCGCCTCCCCCTCCTCGTCGGGGGCCCCGGCCGGCGGCGGGCAGGTGCGGCCCAGCCACGTCCGTACGAGCCGGCCCTCCTCCCCGGCCTTCGCCGCCTCGTCGACGTACGCCACCGCGCGCGGGAACCGGCGGCGCAGGGCGGCGAGGTTCTTGAGGCCGTCGCCGGAGGTCTGGCCGTAGACCGCGCCCAGTACGGCGATCTTGGCCTTGTCGCGGTCGCCGGAGAAGCCCTGGCGGGAGACGGCGGTGTACAGGTCCTCCGGCCGCCCGGCCACCTCCATGAAGGCGGGGTCGCGGGAGATCGCGGCGAGGACGCGCGGCTCCATCTGGTCGGCGTCGGCGACGACGAGCCGCCAGCCGGGGTCGGCGACGACGGCCCGGCGGATCACCTTGGGGATCTGCAGGGCCCCGCCGCCGTTGGTGACCCAGCGGCCGGTGAGGGTGCCGCCGGGGATGAACTCCGGGCGGAACCGGCCCTCGTGGACCCAGTCCGCGAGCCAGCTCCAGCCGTGGGCGGTGTAGATCCGGTACAGCTTCTTGTACGCGAGGAGGGGCTCGACCGCGGGGTGGTCGAGCTCCTGGATCTCCCAGCGGCGGGTCGACTTCAGCTTGATGCCGGCCTCGGCGAAGGCCTTGACGACGTCGGCCGGCAGCTCGGGGCGCACCCGGCGGCCGAACGCGGCGGAGATCCGGTCGGCCAGCTCCGCCAGGCGGCGGGGCTCACCGCCCCCGGCGTAGCGCTCGCCGAGCAGCTCCGTCAGCAGGGCCCGGTGCACGTCGGCCCGCCAGGGCAGGCCCGCGCGGTGCATCTCGGCGGCCACGAGGAAGGCCGCCGACTCGGAGGCGGTCAGCAGCCGCATGCGGTCGGGGTGGGCGGTGGCGTCGAGCCGCTTTGCCTGGTCGGCGTGGACGGCGAGCAGGGCGTCCAGGGGGACGGGGGCCGGGCGGGCGTCGAAGAGGGAGTCCTGGGTGCCGGGCTCGGCGGCGCGCTGCGGTGGGTCCGGGGGCACGGGGGCGCCGGTGAGCCGGGCCCAGGCGGCGGCGGCCGAGCGGGGCTCGCCGAAGCGGCCCTCGTGGCCGAGGAGGAGCAGCTCGGCGTCCTCGACGTCGTAGCAGCGGTCCACGCGGGCGCCGGCCGCGAGCAGGCGGGGGTAGACGGCGGCGGTGGACTGCCAGATCCAGCGGGTGCCGGGGGGTGCGGTGCGGATGGCTTCGGCGGGGTGCCGCACGGTGATCCGCCCCCCGGCGGCGGGGTCCGTGGGTGCGGCGTGCCACGCACCGTCTCCGTCCTCGGCCAGGGCCCAACGCCCGGCGTTCTCGCTCACAGGTGCGAGTGTCCCACCGGGGTCTGACAGCGCGGCGTAGCCGGGGCGTGCCGGGTGCGGCGCCGCTGCCGGGGCGCTGCCCCGGACCCCGCGCGGGCCGTGCAGTGAGCCGCGCCGGCGATCGAGGCGGGAACGGTGGAAGGGCGGGTAGGGGACCGGCCCCGCGCAGCGGCCACCACCCCGGACGGGCCGGTGACCCCCGCCGCGGCGAAAGCACGGCATGCCAAGCTGGGGGTGTGACTGACCTCGCCAAGACCGTCGACCGTGCCTTCGCCGCAGCCCTGTACGCCCAGGACGACGCCGGGCTGGACACCGGCGCCTCCGTCCTGGCGGCGGACCCGGCCGCCTGGCCCGGCGTCGGGCAGGAGCTGCTCGCGCGCGGGGAGGCGTACGTACGGCAGGCCTGGGAGCGGGGGTGGCAGCCCGCCGACCTGCTGCGGCTGGTGCGGCGGGACCTCGACGAGCGGCACATACGCATCACCGGCGACCTGATCGCCGGCGAGGCACGCCGCTACACCCGGCTCCCCGAGCGCTGGACCGGGGCCGAGGTGTGGTGGGCGGGGGACCAGGAGTACGCCGACGGGCTCGCGCAGCGCGAACGGACGGACCGGTTCACCCTGGCGACCGCGCTGCTGGAGGTGTTCCGGCTGCTGATCCGGCTGCCCTCCATCGAACCGGTGGGCCCGCTTCCGGGCGACCCGCTGGACGAGCACGAGCACGCGCACATCGAGCCCCGCATGCTCGGCCGCATCCGCGCCCTGCTCGCCAAGGCCGAGGCGACCACCTTCCCCGAGGAGGCGGAGGCGCTCAGCGCCAAGGCCCAGGAGCTGATGGCCCGGCACACCGTGGACGAGGCGCTGCTCGCCGCACGCGGAGGCCGCCCGGCGCAGGTCCCGGGGGCCTGCCGGATCGGGGTCGAGCCGCCGTACGAGGAGGCCAAGGCGGTGCTGCTCGACGCGGTGGCCACGGCCAACCGCTGCCGGGCGGTGTGGAACAGCGCCTTCGAGTTCTCCACGGTGGTCGGCTTCGAGAGCGACCTGGAGGCGGTGGAGCTGCTGTACACCTCGCTGCTCGTGCAGGGGATGGCGGCGATGACCCGCGCGGAGGCCGCGCAGCGGGCCGGGGGACGCAAGCGGACCAAGACCTTCCGGCAGTCCTTCCTGCTCGCCTACGCCAGCCGCCTCGGTCGGCGGCTCGCCGAAACCGCCGAGCACGCGGTGAGCGGGGCCCCGGACAACCTGCCGGCCCTGGTGGCCCGCGACGTGGCGGTCACCTCCCGGGCGGACGAGATGTTCCCGAAGACCACCACGACCCGGCTGCGGGGGGCCACCGACCACGCGGGCTGGGAGGACGGCACGGCCGCCGCGGACGCCGCGCACGTGGGCGGCCGCCGCAAGCCGCTGCCGCGGTAGGCCGTGTGCGGCGCCGCTGCGGGGGCCCCGCTCCCGAACCCCCGCGTCTCGAACGCCGGGCCCTGCGCCCGTAGGGATGTCGTGTCTGTGATCAAGGCATAACCCTGCGCGTGCACGTGCATCTGCCCATGCATGCGCTTATGAACACAGCTATGATCCGGTGCAGTTGACATCTGCACTATCGGGGGCTTCCTGTGGACCACGCGTACAACGGGACGGCAGCTGCAGAACTCGCCACCACGTTCGGGCTGACCTGGCAGAAGAGCAGACACAGCAACTCGCAGGGTTCCTGCGTGGAGTTCGCGAAGCTGCCGGGCGGCGACGTCGCCGTCCGCAATTCGCGCTTTCCGGACGGTCCGGCGCTCGTCTACACGCCGGCCGAGATAGAGGCCCTGCTCCTGGGCGTCAAGGACGGCGAGTTCGACCACCTGATCAGCTGACAGGGCAGGCGAGGAACAGAGCGCTCACAGAGCCGTCATCAAGCCATGCACGTGCACTGGCCGGGACTGATCGCAATGATCATTCCCGGCCAGATGACGTGTGCGGAACCTCGTGTGCGGAACCCTGCGCCCCGCGCGCCCGGCTCAGTCGTGGAGCAGGAACAGCGCCCAGACCACCTTGCCGGTCAGCCGTCCCGCGAGCGGGTGCCAGCCCCAGCTGTCGCTGTAGGCGTCCACGAGGAACAGCCCCCGCCCGGACTCCAGGTCGCAGTTCTCCTCGGCCCGCTCCGGCGAGAAGGCCCCGCCGGGCCGGTCCTCGCTGGGGTCGCGCACGGCGCACACCAGTCGGGTGCTCCACCGCATCAGGTGCAGCCGCACCGACGGCTCCGGCTCGGCGTCCGGCCCCCGCGATTCCTCCGGCAGCGCATGGCGCAGCGCGTTGGTGACGAGTTCGGAGACGACGAGGGCCACGTCGTCGAAGCGCTCGTCCAGGCCCCACTGGGCCAGGGTCGAGCGAGTGAACGAACGTGCCCCGCGCACCGCGTCGAAGCGGGCGGGCAGGGCACATGACGCGGACCCGGAGACAGCCGTGGGGTCGACCGGGGGAAGCCCCTGCCGTAACGGCTCGAGCATGGTCGATCCATTCGTCCCCATGCGAGGCACTCCCGGGATTCGCGGGCGAAGCGGCGGCTTCGTCCAAAGAGAACTGCGGGGTGGGTCCGGCGCCGGCGCGAAGAGCACGCAGGTGCGCGGGGACCATCGTTCCGAATGGGAGAGCCGGATGCAAGGGCAGATGCACGTGCACGCGCCGGACCTGTCCACTCCCGTGACGGTTCTTGCTCATTTCTTCCTACGCATACTTACGGACTTCTTTTCCGGGCGGCGGGATTCCGTTACAGAACGAGTACGGGCCGATGCGTTTTGGTGGCAGACTGCGGCCTCTGGGGTGCGGGGGCCCCTCGACGCGCACGCATGCCAATTGCGATGGGGAGGGCAGTACTAGTGACCGCAGAAGCCAGCGGTTCCGTGGTGCGCCGCATCCTCCTGGGCTCCCAGCTCAGGCGACTCCGTGAATCCCGCGGCATCACCCGCGAGGCGGCCGGCTACTCGATCCGCGCATCCGAATCGAAGATCAGCCGCTTGGAGTTGGGAAGGGTGAGCTTCAAGGCCAGAGACGTGGAGGACCTCCTCACGCTCTACGGAGTCATGGACACCACGGAACGCGAATCCCTGCTGGGGCTGGTCCGCGAGGCCAACGCGACCGGCTGGTGGCACAGTTACGGCGACGTGCTGCCCGGGTGGTTCCAGACGTACATCGGCCTGGAGGGCGCGGCGTCGCTCATCAGGATCTACGAAGTCCAGTTCGTGCACGGCCTCCTGCAGACCGAGGCCTACGCGCACGCCGTCGTCAGCCGGGGCATGCCCGGCGCCACCGCCGCCGAGATCGACCGCCGCGTCGCCCTGCGCCTGGAGCGGCAGAAGGTCCTCGTGTCCGAGAGCGCGCCGGTCTTCCACGCCGTACTCGACGAGGCCGCGCTGCGCCGCCCGTACGGCGACCGCAACGTCATGCGCGGGCAGCTGGAGCACCTCATCGAGGTCTCCCAGCGGCCCAACGTCCAGCTCCAGGTGATGCCCTTCTCCTTCGGCGGCCACGCGGGCGAGAGCGGGGCCTTCACCCTGCTGCGCTTCCCCGAGTCCGACCTCCAGGACATCGTCTATCTGGAACAGCTCACCAGTGCCCTCTACCTCGACAAAGAGGAGGAAGTGGGCCAGTACGAGCGGGCGATGGCGCGGCTGCAGGAGGACTGCCCCGACCCGGACCAGACCCGCGATCTTCTCCGCGGCCTGCTCCAACTGTCTTGATTCGCACGTAGTATGACGTCTGATCAGTGCATGATGACCGATCGGTCTCCGGTGCAGCGCACGGGTGCGCGCTCGCAGTAAGGGATGGCATGTCCATATTCAGCGAACTCGCTCACCAGTACATCGACGGCGAATGGCTGGCCGGCAACGGTTCCTGGGACATCATCGACGTCAACCCCTACAACGGCGAGAAGCTCGCGGCCATCACGGTGGCCACCGTCGAGCAGGTGGACCAGGCCTACCGCGGCGCCGAACGCGCCCAGCGCGAGTGGGCCGCCACCAGCCCGTACACCAGACGCGAGATCCTGGAACGCGCCCTGCGGATCACCGAGGAGCGCGAGAAGGAGATCGTCGAGGCGATGATCGACGAGCTCGGCGGGACCCGTCCCAAGGCCGAGTACGAGGTGTACCTCGCCAAGGAGTTCATCCGCGAGTCGGTCCAGCTCGCCGTCCGCCCCGAGGGCCGGATCCTGGCCTCGCCCGTCGAGGGCAAGGAGAACCGGGTCCAGCGCCTCCCCGTCGGCGTCGTCACCGTGATCAGCCCCTTCAACTTCCCGTTCCTGGTCACCCTGAAGTCGGTCGCCCCGGCCCTGGCCCTGGGCAACGCGGTCGTCATCAAGCCGAACCAGAACGCACCCGTCGTCGGCGGCGGGGTCATCGCCAAGATCTTCGAGGAGGCCGGGCTCCCGGCCGGCCTGCTCAACGTCCTGGTCACCGACATAGCCGAGATAGGCGACGCGCTCCTGACGCACCCCGTCCCCAAGGTGATCTCCTTCGCGGGGTCCGACCGGGTCGGCCGGCACGTCGGGGCCGTCGCCGCCCGCCACTTCAAGCGGACGGTCCTGGAACTCAGCGGCAACAGCGCACTCGTCGTCCTCGACGACGCCGACCTCGACTACGCGGTGGACGCGGCCGTCTTCAGCCGCTTCGTCTACCAGGGCCAGGTCTGCATGGCCGCCAACCGGATCCTCGTCGACGCGGCCGTCGCGGAGGAGTTCACCGAGAAGTTCACCGCCCGCGTCCGCTCCCTGAAGACGGGCGACCCGCACGAGCCCGACACCCAGATCGGCCCGCTGATCAACTCCTTCCAGGCGGACGCCCTGACCGCCCTCGTGGACCGGGCGGTCGAGGCCGGCGCCCAGGCCCTCGTACGCGGCGCTACGCGCGGCAACCTGGTCGAACCCACCGTGCTGGCCGGCCTCCCCGAGGACTCCCCGCTGCTGGGCCAGGAGATCTTCGGCCCCGTCGCCCTCCTCGTGGTCTTCGACGGCGAGGACGAGGCCGTACGGATGACCAACGCGACCCCGTACGGGCTGAGCGGCGCCGTGCACACCCGGGACGTGGAACGCGGCGTGCGCTTCGCGCAGCGGATCGAGACCGGGATGATCCACGTCAACGACTCCACCATCGGCGACGAGCCCCTCGCGGCCTTCGGCGGCGAGAAGGCCTCCGGGCTGGGCCGGCTGAACGGCGAGGCGACCGTGGAGGCCTTCACCACCCAGAAGTGGATCTCGGTACAGCACGGCCGCAGCCGGTTCCCGTTCTGACCTCCGACTGCCCCTAGACTCGACCGGGCGTACGCGGTGCCGCCCGGGGGAGATCGAGTTGAGCAACATACCGGAGACCGGCCGGACCCCTCGGGTCCAGAACCGGCTCGTCGTCATCCAGATCGTCGTCTTCTCGCTGCTGCTCACCCTGGGCGGACGTCTCTGGTACCTGCAGATACGCAATGGCCAGGAGTACACCGACGAGGCGAAGAACAACCACGTCCAGCGCGTGGTCCAGCCTGCCGTGCGCGGATCCATCCTCGACTCGCGCGGGGTCCCGCTCGCCGACAACGCGACGCACCTCGTGGTCTCCGCCAGCCGCACCGAGCTGCTGACCATGAAGGACAAGGGCAGGGAAGTCCTGACCCGGCTCGCCGGGGTCCTCGGCACGGACCCGCAGGAGACCATCGACAAGGTCCGGCTCTGCGACGCCAAGACGAAGCAGCCCTGCTGGAACGGCTCCCCGTACCAGCCGATCCCCGTCACCGACGAGGCCACCACCGAGCAGGCCCTGCAGATCCGCGAGCACCCCGAGGACTTCCCCGGCATCACCGCCGAGCCCACCGCCCTGCGCCGCTACGCGGCACCGGACGAGGCCAACACCTCCCAGGTGCTCGGCTACCTCTCCCCGGTCACCGACGAGGAGATCGCCAAGGCGAAGAACACGGACTCCCCCTACCTGCGCTCCGACCAGGTCGGCCGCTCCGGCCTGGAGCGCACGTACGACAAGGAGCTGCGCGGCAAGGCGGGCGTCACCCGCTACGAGGTCGACAACCTCGGCCGGGTCATCGGGCAGGGCCAGAGCGACCCGGCGCAGCCCGGCTCGAACGTCGTGACCTCGATCGACTCCCGCGTGCAGGCGGTCGCGGAGCGCGAGCTCAACAACGCGATGATCGAGGCCCGCAAGACGTACGACAAGAACACCGGACGCAACTACGAGGCGGACTCGGGCGCCGTCGTCGTCATGGAGACCAAGACCGGCCGCGTCGTCGCGATGGCCTCCAACCCGACCTACGACCCGAACGCCTGGGTGGGCGGCATCTCCGCCAAGGACTACGCCAAGCTCACCGACAAGGACTCCAACCACCCGCTGCTGAACCGGGCCATCCAGGCCCAGGCGGCCCCCGGCTCCATCTTCAAGGTGGTCTCCTCGACGGCCGTGGTCAACGCCGGCTACCCGTTCAACGGCCGCTACCCCTGCCCCAGCTCGTACTCCGTCGGCAGCCAGACCTTCACCAACTTCGAGTCCCAGGGACACGGCGACATCACCATCGGCCGGGCCCTGGAGGTCTCCTGCGACACCGTGTACTACCTGCTCGCCGACCAGGAGTGGAAGAAGGACGGCGGCATCAACCCGAAGAAGAACCCCAACGACTGGTTCTTCAAGACGGCCCACGAGTTCGGGCTGGGGCAGCGCACCGGCATCGACCTCCCCAACGAGGTCCCCGGCCGGATCCCCGACCGCAAGTGGAAGCAGGACTTCTTC
This sequence comes from Streptomyces sp. NPDC085524, assembly GCF_044541755.1. Lineage (NCBI taxonomy): Bacteria > Bacillati > Actinomycetota > Actinomycetes > Kitasatosporales > Streptomycetaceae > Streptomyces > Streptomyces sp. NPDC085524. Next base: position 83,283 of record NZ_JBITTH010000006.1, on the reverse strand, counting down.
GACGCGAACAAGAACGCCTGGTGCCGGGACGGCAAGAAGAACGGCACCTTCGCCGAGAAGATCGCCTACGAGAACTGCCGCCAGGGCAACCAGATGCGCGAGGGCGACGCGATCAACTACTCCATCGGCCAGGGCGACACCCTGGTCACGCCCATCCAGATGGCCTCCGTCTACTCGGCCATCGCCAACGGCGGCACGCTCCACCAGCCCAGCATCGGCAAGGCGATCGTCAGCGCCGACGGCAAGTCGGTGCAGGAGATCGCACCCAAGGTGCGGGGCAAGCTGCCCATGGACGCCGAGACCCGCGACGACATCGACCAGGCCCTGGCCGGCGTGGCCACCAACGGCAGCGCCGCATGGCGCTTCGGCGGCTGGCCGCAGAAGCAGATCCCCATGCACGCCAAGACCGGCACCGCCGAGGTCCAGGGCAAGCAGACCACCTCCTGGTTCGCCTCGTACACCTCGGACTACGCGATCGTCATGACGATCTCCCAGGGCGGCACCGGCTCGGGTGCCTCGGGACCTGCCGTCCGCAAGATCTACGAGGCGATGTACGGGCTCGACCCGACCGGCAAGCAGGACCTGGCCAAGGCGCTGCTCCCGCAGCCCGCCACCGCGCTGCCGGTGATCCGCCCGGACGGGGAGATCGCGGCCAACTGAGGGCGGGTGGCGATTTAGGACACAGTCTGACCGCATCGGTCCGTAGCGTGGTTCTTGTCAGCAGGACAGGACACAGCAAGCAGCAACCACGATCACGGAAGAGGCGGTCAGCATGGCGCACCCCACCCAGGAGATTGCCGGAGACGAGCGCGGGACGCTCCTCCTGTTCGTCGAGGACCAGCGCGCAGCCCTCCGCACGGCGGCCCAGGGCGTGACCGAGGAGCAGGCCGCGAGCCGCCCCACCGTCAGCGAGCTGTCCCTCTCCGGCCTCGTCAAGCACGCCGCCGAGGTCGAGCTCAACTGGCTGCGCATGGCGCAGCAGCGGCCGAACGAGCACGGCCGCGCCCCGGAGGCCTGGCACGACGGCTTCCGGCTGGCCGGGGACGAGACCCTCGCCTCCGCCCTCGCCTTCTGGGACGGGGTGAAGGAGCAGACCGAGGCCTTCATCGCCGCCGTCCCCAGCCTGGACGACACCTTCCCGCTGCCCCCGGCGCCCTGGTTCCCGAAGGACGCCAAGGTGTCGATGCGCTGGATGCTCCTGCACCTGGTCCGGGAGTTCGCCCGGCACGCGGGCCACGCGGACATCATCCGCGAGACCCTGGACGGCACGAAGGCGATGGGCTGAGCCCCCTCCCACGAAGGGCTTGCACCTCACGTGGCGTGAGGACCCACAGTGAAGGGCGTACCCAACCAGGAGGAGGGCGAGGAGGATGGGCTATTCCGTGGGCCAGGTCGCCGGATTCGCCGGAGTCACGGTGCGCACCCTGCACCACTACGACGAGATCGGTCTGCTCTCCCCGAGCGGCCGCAGCCCCGCAGGTCACCGGCGGTACGACGACGCCGACCTGGACCGGCTGCAGCGGATCCTGTTCTACCGGGAGCTCGGCTTCCCCCTCGACGAGGTCGCGGTCCTGCTGGACGACCCGGAATCGGATCCGCGGGAGCATCTGCGCCGGCAGCATGCCCTGCTGACCGACCGGATCGCCCGGCTCCAGCAGATGGCCAAGGCCGTTGAGCACGCCATGGAGGCGAAGAAGATGGGCATCAACCTCACGCCGGAGGAACGGTTCGAGGTGTTCGGGGACAAGGACCCGGAGCAGTACGCGGAGGAGGCGGAGCGCCGCTGGGGCGGCACCGAGGCCTACGCGGAGTCGCAGCGGCGGGTCGCCACGTACACCAAGGAGGACTGGCAGCGGGTCCAGGACCAGGTCGCCGACTGGGGCGCCCGGTACGCGGCCCTGATGGAGGCCGGTGAGCCCGCCGACGGCGAGGCGGCCATGGACATGGCCGAGGAGCACCGGCAGCACATCGTGACCTGGTACTACGACTGCACGTACGAGATCCACACGGGTCTCGGCGAGATGTACGTGGCGGACGAGCGGTTCAAGGAGTTCTACGACTCCATGAAGCCCGGCCTGGCCGAGCACCTGCGGGACTCGATCACGGCGAACGCGGTCCGCAAGGCGTAGCGCGCACATCTCCCCCGCCCGGGACCTGGAACCGGGCGGGGGAGGTGTGCGTTCATACTGAGACGGCCGCAATGTCGCCGCGGCACCGCAGACCCCCCCGATCCAGGAGAGCCCGGAACCCGTGAACACGCTTGCGCTCGGTCCTGAGTGGATTTCCCCGGAGTATCTGGTCGGGCAGTTCGGCCTGATCGGCACGCTGGTCATCGTCTTCGCGGAGTCGGGCCTCTTCGCGTTCCTGCCGGGGGACTCGCTGCTGTTCACGGCGGGCCTGTTCACCGCGAGCGGCACCATCACGCAGCCGCTGTGGCTGGTGTGCACCCTGATCTCGGCCGCGGCGATCATCGGCGACCAGGTCGGCTACCTGATCGGCAAGTTCTTCGGCCCGAAGATCTTCAACCGGCCGAACTCCAAGCTCTTCAAGCCCGAGAACCTCGACTCGGCGCACGGGTTCATGGAGAAGCACGGCCCCAAGGCCATCGTGCTCGCGCGCTTCGTGCCGATCATCCGCACCTTCGCGCCGATGGTCGCGGGCGCGACCGCGATGAAGTACCGCACCTTCCTGACGTTCAACGTCATCGGCGGCGTGCTGTGGGGCGCGGGCGTCACGATCCTGGGTTACCAGCTCGGCCAGTTCGAGGTCATCAAGAAGAACGTCGAGCCGATCTTCATCGGCATCGTCCTGATCTCCGTCATCCCGGTGATCTTCGAGGTGCTGAAGTCCCGCAAGGAGAAGAAGGCGGCCGCCGCGGCCGCTCCCGCGGGGCCCCACCCGATCGACGAGACCGGCCCCCAGCGCGGCCGCCACGCCAAGCGCTGAAACCAGCCCCGCCGGCGTCTGAGGCGCGGGGTCCGGGGCGGAGCCCCGAATCCCTGGGCCACGCGCCAGGCCTCACCAGCCCCCACGTACGCCCCCGCAGGGCCGCCCGGGCCCCTGCGGGGGCGTACGGCGTACCCCGTCAGTAGCCGCGCGTGCGCTTGGCGGCACGGCGCTTGGCCGCGCTCGCCGCGCCCGGGATGCGCATGAAGAGCCGCGAGGTCTCCGAGCCCAGGTTGACGCCGATCGCGATGGCCAGCGCGATGGCCGCCGCGTTCACCAGCGACCCCAGCCCCTCGTTCAGCCGGTCCTCGGCGATCAGCAGCAGCCCGTAGTACGTGGCCGAGCCGGGCAGCAGCGGGCCGATCGCGGCCGTCACGTACGGCAGGGCGGACGCGAAGCGGTAGCGGGAGAAGAGCTGCCCGAAGAGGCCGACCAGCCCGGCCGCGACGGCCGTGGACGGCACGGGCGGGATGCCGCCGGCGTAGTGCAGGGCCCCGAAGGTCACCCACGCCACCCCGCCGTTCAGCGTCACGATCCACACGGAGGAGCGCTCCTGCTGGAGCAGGATCGCGAAGGTGAACACGAGAACCATCGAGGCGGCGATCTGGATCAGCGGCCGCTGGGTGATCTGCAGGACCTCCTCCGGCTTGGGGGAGGCGCCGAGCTGCAGGCCCAGGTAGAGCACGACCAGCACGCCCATGATGATGCCGATGAAGAGGTACATGACCTCCAGCAGCCGGGCGGACGCGGTGATGTAGTAGCCGGTCAGCCCGTCCTGCACGGCCGCGACCAGGGCCCGCCCGGGCAGCAGCGCGAACAGTCCGCCGGTGATCACCGCGGAGGCCTTGATGTCCTCGATCTCGGCGAGCTTGAGCGCCACGCCGAAGGCGGCCGGGGGCATCGCGGCCACCACGAACTGGTAGAACTCCGGCAGCCCGCGCCCGGCGAACAGCCACGCGAGCCGGTCGCCGAGGACCGCGCCGAGTGCGGCTGCGAAGAAGACGACGACCCCGCCGCCCACGAGGACGGAGGCCGCCCCGGCGAGCACTCCGGCGGCCGCGGTGAGCACCCAGGTCGGGTACGGGTGCCGGTTGCGCCGGATCTCCGCGAGGCGCCGGTAGGCCTCCTCCAGCGTGATGTCGTACTCGTGGGCGCTGATGTCGTCCACGAGCCGGTACACGGCCGCCAGGCGGGTGTAGTCGGTGCCCCGGCGGCGCACGGTCCGGTTCGCCGACACCGGGTCGCCCACCAGGGAGGGCTGGTGGGTGATCGACAGCATGGTGAACGTGACGGTGGGCTCGCAGCGGTCCAGCCCGTAGGAACGGGCCACCGCGAACATCGCGGCCTCCACGTCCTCGGAGCCCTCGCCGCCCGAGAGCAGCAGTTCCCCGATGCGCAGCGTCAGGTCGAGCACGCGGCCCACGGCGGGCCCGGTCTCGCTGGGCTTCTGCACGAGCTCGGGGACGGGGCGCACGTCGACCGGCATGCGCAGCATCGTGCGCATGCGGTCCTGCCAGGGGGACTCCTTCATCCGCGCGACGGGGAACCCCTGCCCCGGGGTGTAGGCGGGCGGGGAGTGCGCGGCGCTGTAGGTGGCGGGGGGCCGGAAGGCCGACCCCTCGGGCTCGGGCGGCACGGGCCCGGTGCCGGGCGGGAGGGCGAACTCGGAGGTGGGCTGCTCCTCCTCGGGGACCTCGGGCTCCATCCCGGGCGGCGGCGTGAAGGCGCTCCGCGCCTCGTCGGACTGGGGCTTGCGGTCCTCCGCCCCATCGGCTTCCGCCACGCGCCGTGCCCTCCGCTCCGTGATCACCTGCCGTATCAGTATGCGGAATCGTTCCACCCCCGGCGACGGGACCCTCCCGGGGCGGGGCCGGTGAGCGCGGGCCGGCACGACCAGCCCCGCAGGGACGGGCCCGGAAACGCAACGGCGGGCGGCGCCCCCGTGGGGGTGCCGCCCGCCGTCAGTCAGCGCTCAGCGCAGCGTCAGTGGTGGCCGCCGGAGGCCTCGAGGCGCTTGTACGAGGCCTCGATCTCGGCCTCGGCCTCGGCGCGCCCGACCCAGTTCGCGCCCTCGACCGACTTGCCCGGCTCCAGGTCCTTGTAGACCTCGAAGAAGTGCTGGATCTCGAGGCGGTCGAACTCCGACACGTGGTGGATGTCGCGCAGGTGCTCGACGCGCGGGTCCGAGGCCGGCACGCAGAGCAGCTTGTCGTCGCCGCCCGCCTCGTCCGTCATGCGGAACATGCCGATGGCGCGGCACTTGATCAGGCAGCCCGGGAAGGTCGGCTCGTCCAGGATGACCAGCGCGTCCAGCGGGTCGCCGTCCTCGCCGAGGGTGTTCTCGACGAAGCCGTAGTCGGCCGGGTAGCTGGTCGAGGTGAAGAGGCGACGGTCCAGACGGATCCGGCCGGTCTCGTGGTCCACCTCGTACTTGTTCCGCGAACCCTTGGGGATCTCGATGGTGACGTCGAACTCCACGTCCTGCTCCTCCATGATCAGCCTCAGAAGACTGCTTTGCTTCGAGACGGCATTTGATTGAACTACGTGCGCGTCCGGCCCTGCCCTGCCGGTTGGCGGGTGGGGTGCCATGCTCGCGGCAAGACGCAGTGGTTAAGTGTCCCTCACGCATATGTGTGATCGCGAAAGGGGCTGGTCCGAGGTGCCATTGGTCAAGACGTGGCAGCTCATCGCGGGGTCCGCCGTCGCCGGCCTCGCCCTTTCGGCGGCCGTCGTGGCCTCCGCCGGTCCCTGGGACTCCGGCCAGCGTAAGGCCGAGCGGGACAGGGCCGCCTCCTGGAGCCGTACGGGTGGCGCAGATCACGGCTCCGGCTCCGGCCCCGGGGGCCTGCCGCAGGCCGCTCCCAGCGCTCCCGGGGTGCTCCAGGGCGTCGGCCCGGGCCGCGCGCAGGCCGCCGCCCCGGACGGGCTCGCCTCCGCGCTGCGGCCGCTGCTCGCCGACCCCGCGCTCGGCACCGTCCGTACCGCCTCCGTCGTCGACACCGCGACGGGGCAGGTGCTCTACGAGTCCGGGTCGCGCGACGCGATGACCCCCGCCTCCACCGTCAAGATCGCCACCGCCGCCGCGGCCCTGGCCGCCCTCGGGCCCGAGCACCGGATCCGGACCACGGTCGCCCCGGGCGACGCCGCGGGACAGATCGTCCTCGTCGGCGGCGGCGACCCCTCCCTCACCGCCAAGACGAAGAACCCCGGCCCCGGCGGCAACCTCGTCAAGCTCGCCGGCGACACCGCGCAGGCCCTCAAGGCCGCCGGCACCTACACCGTGACCCTGGGCTACGACGACAGCCTCTACACCGGCCCCGCCCGCCACCCGATCGGCGACAACCCCAACATCGCCCTCGTGACCTCCCTGGCCGCGGACGAGGGCCGCCCCGACGACTCCACCTCCGGGCCCGTGGAGCGGGTCGAGGACCCGGCGAAGGAGACCGCCCGCGCCTTCGCCGCCCTCCTGGCCGAGAGGGGCGTCAAGGTCACCGGCGCCCCCGCCCGGGCCAAGCCCGCGGCCGGCGCGCAGCCGCTGGCCGTCACCCTCTCCACCCCGCTCTCCGGCCTCGTCGAGCGGATGCTGACCAACAGCGACAACGACATCGCCGAGGCGCTCGCCCGCCAGACCGCCCTCGCCTCCGGACAGCCCGCCAGCTTCGAAGGCGCCGAGAAGGCCGTCGCCGCACGCCTCTCCTCCCTCGGCGTGGACGTCTCCGGCTCCCGCTTCGCCGACGGCAGCGGCCTCAACCGCGCCGACAAGGTCAGCGCCGGCCTGCTGACCGGGCTCCTCTCCAAGGCCGCGGGCCCCGACCACCCCGAGCTGCGGCCGGTCCTCACCGGACTGCCCGTCGCCGGATTCACCGGGACCCTGCGCGCCCGCAACTCCGGCAGCTCCCCGGCGGCCGGCCTGCTCCGCGCCAAGACGGGCACCCTGAGCGGCGTGAACTCGCTCTCCGGCACCGTCGTCGACCGCTCCGGCCGGCTCCTCGCCTTCGCGTTCCTCACCGCGAACACCCCGGGCCCGGAGGGCGCCGAGAAGGCCCTCGACAAGCTGGCCGCCGCAGTCGCGGCCGCACCGTAGGGGTCCGCCGGAGGGCTCGTCCACGTACCGTTGACGCATGACGAGCATCAGTGGTGCCGAGATGGTCGACTGGAACCTCGCGGTGGCGACCGCGACCCGATTGGTGAGGCCCGGCCCGGAGGTCGGGAGGGACGAGGCGCGGGCGGTGGTCGCGGAGCTGCGCGCGCACGCCAGGACCTCGGAACGACACGTACGCGAGTTCACCCGCATGATCCCCGAAGGCGCGGCCTTCCCCGACACCCCCGTCCTCGTCGTCGACCGGAACGGCTGGGTCAAGGCCAACGTGGCCGGCTTCCGGGAACTGCTCCAGCCGCTCCTCGGCAAGATGCAGGACCGCCGCGCGGGAACCCCAGGCGGAGCCGTGCTCGGCGCCGTCGGCGGCAAGGTGACCGGCGTGGAGCTCGGGATGCTGCTCAGCTTCCTGGCCTCCCGGGTCCTCGGCCAGTACGAGACCTTCGCGCCGGTCTCCCGCGACCTGCCCGGTTCCGCGGGCGGCGGCCGGCTGCTGCTCGTCGCCCCCAACATCGTCCACGTCGAACGCGAGCTGGAGGTCGCCCCGCACGACTTCCGGCTCTGGGTCTGCCTGCACGAGGAGACGCACCGCACGCAGTTCACGGCCGTCCCCTGGCTGCGCGACCACCTCGAGGGCGAGATCCAGTCGTTCCTCGGCGCCACCGAGCTCGACCCGGCGACCGTCCTCGAGCGCGTGCGCGAGGCCGCCCAGTCCTTCGCCGGCGCCCGCCCCGACGCCGAAAACGGCGACGAGGGCCGCTCCCTGGTCGAGCTCGTACAGACGCCCGAACAGCGCGAGATCCTCGGCCGGCTCACCGCCGTCATGTCCCTGCTGGAGGGCCACGCCGACTTCGTCATGGACGGGGTCGGCCCCGACGTCGTGCCCTCCGTCGCCGAGATCCGAGAGAAGTTCCAGCAGCGCAGGGCCAGCGGCGCGGGCCGCCTCGACGCGGCGCTGCGCAAGCTCCTCGGCCTGGACGCCAAGCTGCGCCAGTACCGCGACGGCGAGCGGTTCGTGCGCGCCGTCGTCGACCAGGTCGGCATGGACGGCTTCAACCGCGTGTGGACCTCCCCGAACACCCTCCCGACCAAGGCGGAGATCGCCCGCCCTGCCGACTGGGTGGCCCGCGTGCACCGCAAGGGGACCGAGGGGGGCGCAGAAAGCTGACTCAGGTGTGACTCAGGGGGCGTAAACATGTCCCACTGGGGGAAGCAGCATCACCCGTCCGAGGGACCGTGGGGCGTGGAAGGGCGTGCGATGCTCGGGGAACGGCTCGGTTCTGTCACCATCGACGCACTCTGAGTGACATCCCCGCCCTGCGGGGGCAGCCGGGCAAGCACCCCAACGCACCACACTCCCCGAAGCCTCCGAGGCATCCGAACTCCATCGAAGGGCACCGGACATGGGTCCCCATCCTGCGGTCGCGGCGATACGCCTGGCGGTCCGCCGCGTACTCCACGACGTCCTCACCGACCTCTCCCACCGCTCCGCCGACCCCCGCACCACCCCGCCGCTCGTCCTCGTCGCCTGCTCCGGCGGCGCCGACTCGATGGCACTCGCCTCGGCCCTCGCCTTCGAGGCCCCCAAGCTCGGCATCCGGGCCGGCGGCATCACCGTCGACCACGGACTCCAGCCCGGCTCCGACCTGCGCGCCGCCGAGGTCGTCACCCGCATGACCGCACTCCGCCTCGACCCGGTGGAGTCCGTCGCCGTGCGCGTCGGCCGCGAGGGCGGACCCGAGGCTGCCGCCCGCGACGCCCGCTACGCCGCCCTGGACGAGGCCGCCGACCGGCTGGGAGCCGCCGCAGTGCTGCTCGGCCACACCCGGGACGATCAAGCCGAAACCGTCCTGCTCGGCCTCGCCCGCGGCTCCGGCATCCGCTCGCTGTCCGGCATGGCGGAAGTGTCCGGCGGCCCCGGCCGCAGCCACCGCTACCGCCGCCCCTTCCTCCAGGTCGACCGCCAGACCGCCCGCAAGGCCTGCATGGTCCAGTCCCTGGCCGTCTGGGACGACCCGCACAACATCGACCCCGCCTACACGCGCTCCCGCCTGCGCCACGAGGGACTGCCCGCGCTGGAGAAGGCGCTCGGCAAGGGCGTCGTCGAGGCGCTGGCCCGCACCGCCCAGCTCTCCCGCGACGACGCCGACGCCCTGGACGCCTGGGCCGCAGAGGCCGAGACCGGCGTACGGGACGAGGACGGCCGGCTGGAGTGCGCCAAGCTGTACGCCCTGCCCCCGGCCGTCCGCCGCCGGGTGCTGCGCAGGGCGGTCGTCGCCGCCGGCTCCCCCGCGGGCTCCCTCTTCGCCCGGCACATCGAGGAAGTGGACCGCCTCATCACCGGATGGCGTGGTCAGGGCGCCATCAACCTGCCCGGCCGGGTCGAGGCCCAGCGCCAGGGTGGCAGACTTGTCATCCGGCAGGGCTGATTGGTGCTGAAGCACGGCTGAGTCCTCCGGGGACACCCCCGGAGCCCCGGCCGACAACGAAAGTGATGCGGGTGGACGAGAAGGACATGGGCAACGACCTCCAGTCGGTGCTCATCACCAAGGAAGAGATCGACGCGAAGCTGGCCGAGCTGGCCGCGAAGATCGACGCGGAGTACGCGGGCAAGGACCTGCTCATCGTCGGTGTGCTCAAGGGCGCCGTGATGGTGATGGCGGACCTGGCGCGCGCCTTGTCCACCCCGCTCACCATGGACTGGATGGCGGTGTCCTCGTACGGCGCCGGGACCCAGTCCTCGGGCGTCGTCCGGATCCTCAAGGACCTGGACACCGACATCAAGGACAAGCACGTCCTGATCGTCGAGGACATCATCGACTCCGGTCTGACGCTGTCCTGGCTGCTGTCGAACCTGGGCTCCCGCCAGCCGGCCTCGCTGGAGGTCGTCACCCTGCTGCGCAAGCCCGACGCCGCCAAGGTCGCGATCGACGTGAAGTGGGTCGGCTTCGACATCCCGAACGAGTTCGTCGTGGGCTACGGCCTCGACTACGCGGAGAAGTACCGCAACCTGCCGTTCGTCGGCACGCTCGCCCCGCACGTCTACGGCGGCTGACCGCCGCACGCGGAGTACGACGCCCCCGGGGCCCGGAAGACGGGAACCTGGGGGCGATTCCCGCCGTTGGAGCAGGGAAAGCGGGTCTGTCAGCCGCCCTACGAGGCCGCGGGTGACAATTCAGGGGTACATTCCGAAGAACAGTCTTTACTCAAAGCAGCATTTACCTACGGGCAGGAGGGACGGGGTGCCTTGCGCCCCGTATGGATGGACGTGAAGCGATACTTCCGTGGGCCGGTCATGTGGATCGTGCTGGCCGTCCTCGCCGTGGTCGTGTTGATGAATGTCGTCGGCTCCGGCGGCGGCTACAAGTCGGTGGACACCAGCGAGGTCATCAAGGCGATCAACAGTGGCCAGGTGGAGTCGGCGAAGCTGACCACCGGCGACAGCCAGATGATCAAGATCGAGCTGAGCGAAGGCCAGAAGCTCGGCAAGCACGACGGCACCAAGTTCCAGGCCAACTACATCGGGGATCAGGGCGTCCAGCTCGCCCAGAACCTCCAGACCAAGTACGACGCCGGTCAGATCCCCAAGGGTTACTCCGTGACCCCGGACAAGACCAGCCCGTTCCTGAGCGTGCTGCTCTCGCTCCTGCCCTTCGTCCTCATCGTCGTCGTCTTCCTGTTCCTGATGAACCAGATGCAGGGCGGCGGCTCCCGGGTCATGAACTTCGGGAAGTCCAAGGCCAAGCTCATCACCAAGGACACCCCGAAGACGACGTTCGCGGACGTCGCGGGCTCGGACGAGGCCGTCGAGGAGCTCCACGAGATCAAGGAGTTCCTCCAGGAGCCGGCGAAGTTCCAGGCCGTCGGCGCCAAGATCCCCAAGGGCGTGCTGCTCTACGGCCCGCCCGGAACCGGCAAGACCCTGCTCGCGCGTGCCGTCGCGGGCGAGGCGGGCGTCCCGTTCTACTCGATCTCCGGTTCCGATTTCGTCGAGATGTTCGTCGGTGTCGGTGCCTCGCGTGTCCGCGACCTGTTCGAGCAGGCCAAGGCCAACGCCCCGGCGATCGTCTTCGTCGACGAGATCGACGCCGTCGGCCGGCACCGCGGTGCGGGCCTCGGCGGCGGCCACGACGAGCGCGAGCAGACCCTGAACCAGCTGCTCGTCGAGATGGACGGCTTCGACGTGAAGGGCGGCGTCATCCTGATCGCCGCCACGAACCGCCCCGACATCCTCGACCCGGCCCTCCTGCGCCCGGGCCGCTTCGACCGGCAGATCGCGGTCGACCGGCCGGACATGCAGGGCCGTCTGGAGATCCTCAAGGTCCACCAGAAGGGCAAGCCGGTCGCTCCGGACGTCGACCTCTCGGCCGTCGCCCGCCGCACCCCCGGCTTCACCGGTGCCGATCTCTCCAACGTCCTGAACGAGGCGGCGCTGCTGACCGCCCGCTCGGACAAGAAGCTGATCGACAACCACATGCTGGACGAGGCGATCGACCGCGTCGTGGCGGGCCCGCAGAAGCGGACCCGGATCATGTCGGACCGGGAAAAGAAGATCACCGCGTACCACGAGGGCGGTCACGCCCTGGTCGCGGCGGCCTCCCCGAACTCCGACCCGGTCCACAAGATCACGATCCTGTCCCGCGGCCGGGCCCTGGGCTACACCATGGTCCTGCCCGACGAGGACAAGTACTCCACCACGCGCAACGAGATGCTCGACCAGCTGGCGTACATGCTGGGCGGGCGCGCGGCCGAGGAGCTGGTCTTCCACGACCCGACCACCGGCGCCGCGAACGACATCGAGAAGGCCACGGCGACGGCCCGCGCGATGGTCACGCAGTACGGCATGACCGAGCGCCTCGGCGCGATCAAGTTCGGCGGCGACAACACCGAGCCGTTCCTGGGCCGCGAGATGTCGCACCCGCGGGACTACTCGGAAGAGGTCGCGGCGCTGGTCGACGAAGAGGTCAAGAAGCTCATCGAGACCGCGCACAACGAGGCCTGGGAGATCCTGGTCGAGAACCGGGACGTCCTGGACAACCTCGTCCTCGCGCTGCTGGAGAAGGAGACGCTGGGCAAGGAGGAGATCGCCGAGATCTTCTCGACCATCGTCAAGCGCCCGGCCCGCCCGGCGTGGACCGGCTCCGCCCGGCGCACCCCGTCCACCCGTCCGCCGGTGCTCTCTCCCAAGGAGCTCCAGCTGACGAACGCGGCGAACGGCAGCTCGGCGGCCACCGCCGTCACGCCGGTCTCCACGGAGAAGGGCATCGAGGTGGCCCCGGAGGACCGCCCCGAGGCCTGATCCACCCGGAATGGAAGCCGCGCCCCCCAGGTTCTAGCCTGGGGGGCGCGGCACTTTTATGCGCCTGCGAGCGCTGTGTGGACAGGAACGAGGAAGACGACATGACCGACCCAGTGACCCTGACCGGTGACGAGGGCACGATCGGCGAGTTCGACGAGAAGCGCGCCGAGGCGGCGATCCGCGAACTCCTGATCGCGGTCGGCGAGGACCCGGACCGCGAGGGCCTGCTGGAGACGCCGGCGCGGGTGGCGCGGGCGTACAAGGAGATATTCGCCGGGCTGTACCAGAAGCCCGAGGAGGTCCTGACGACGACGTTCGACCTCGGCCACGACGAGATGGTCCTGGTGAAGGACATCGAGGTCATGAGCTCGTGTGAACATCATCTGGTCCCCTTCCATGGCGTAGCCCATGTGGGTTACATCCCGTCCACGGACGGCAAGATCACCGGCCTCTCCAAGCTGGCCCGCCTGGTGGACGTGTACGCCCGCCGCCCCCAGGTCCAGGAACGCCTGACCACGCAGATCGCGGACTCCCTGATGGAGATCCTGGACCCGCGCGGGGTCATCGTGGTCATCGAGTGCGAGCACATGTGCATGACCATGCGCGGCGTGCGGAAGCCGGGTGCGAAGACCATCACCTCGGCCGTCCGCGGCCAGCTCCGCGACCCCGCCACCCGCAACGAGGCGATGTCCCTGATCATGGCCCGCTGAGCCGGTGGACGACGCGGACGGCTGGGTGCCGCTGAGCGAGGACGTACGGCGGACCCTCGAGCTGCTGCTGGAGGGCGACTCCGACGCCGACCGGGGCTTCCGGGCCCAGATCCCGCACGCGGTGATGCACCCGGGCGAGTGCTCGTGCCCGTGCGTGTTCCTGAGCGTGGACGTGGACGCCGTGTCGGCCGCGCCCATGGAACAGCCCGTGGACTCGGTCGCGGGCGCCGCCCTCATCAACGCCGAGGGCGGCTACGACGGCGAGGCGACCCTGCTCGCGAACAGCGGTTTCCTCGTGGACCTGCAGTTCTGCGACTGGGAGGAGCGGGGGCCGGGGCCGCTGCGGCTCTGGGAGTGGCTGGGCCCCCGCCACGTGATGGGCCCGCCCATCACCTGAGCCGCCCCGCAGGGCCTACGCCCGGGCGGCGCCCTGGGGGGACTGGTCGTCGTCCTCGGGGAGTTTCAGGACGTGCTCCAGGAAGAGCGCGGCGGCGACGACCGCCGCGCCCGCCAGGACCGAGAAGCCGGCGTACCAGGCCTGGTCGCGGCGGGCGGGGACGTCGAGGGAGTCGGTCAGCAGGAAGACGCCCACACCGCCGTACATGCCCGCCACCAGGGCCGCCACCAGGGCGCTGGCCTGGCCGAAGACCACGGCGCGGGCCGCCATCAGCGGCTCCACGCCCTTGGCGCCCGGGCGGCGCTCGCGCTGGGCCTTGAGGCGGGCGCGCATCGACAGGGCCGTGGCGAGGAGGATCACCGCGATCACGGCCAGCACGATCGGGGCGGCCAGCGGGACGCCCGGCAGCGTGCCGTAGGCGTTCCACAGCCGGGCGCCCGCCCAGGACAGGATCCCGGCGATCAGGAAGATGCCCGCCAGGACCGCCGGCCTCAGTTGCTTCACTTCCGCGTTCCCCACTTTCAGCGAGTAGCCATGAACAGGCTAACGACTACTCGGGGAGGCGGAGTTCCAGGTCGGGGCGCGGCGTGACGCCGCTCAGGCCGATTCCGGCCAGGAGGGCCGCGACCGGGCCATGGCCCGGGATCTGGGCCTCGGGGTCGATGTCGTGCCAGGGGGCCAGCACGAAGGCGCGCTGGTGCGCCCGCGGGTGCGGGAGGGTGAGGACGGGGTCGTCGGAGACCACCTCGGCGTACGAGACGATGTCGACGTCGATCGTGCGCGGGCCCCAGCGCTCCTCGCGGACGCGGTCGAAGGCCTCTTCGACGGCCTGGCCGCGCTCCAGGAGGGAGGAGGGCGGAAGCGTGGTCCGGATGCGGACGACCGCGTTGAGGTACGAGGGCTGCGAGCCGGGCTCGACGCCCCACGGCTCGGTCTCGTAGACGGGGGAGACGGCCTTGACCCGCAGGCCCGGGGTGTCGCCGAGGGCGTCGATGGCGCCCTGCAGGGTCTCCAGCCGGTTGCCGAGGTTCGCGCCGAGCGCGACCACTGCCCATTTGGGGTTGGACAGGGTGACGTCCGCCGCGTCCACGGCTTCGGTGACGGACGCGGGTACGGGCTGGACGGTGGGGTCGCTCTGGGCGCTCAGTCCGTGATTCATGCGCGGCTCCGGGTGATCGTGATGGTCACGTCGTCGAAGGGGACGGTGATGGGTGCGTCCGGCTTGTGGACGACGACCTCCACCTGTGCCACCGCTTCGTGCTTGAGGCACTGCTGGGCGATCCGCTCGGCGAGGGTCTCGATCAGGTCCACGGGCTCTCCCTGGACGACGTCGACGACCTCCTCGGCGACGACCCCGTAGTGCACGGTCTTCGCCAGGTCGTCGCCGGCCGCCGCGGGGCGGGTGTCGAGGTGCAGCACGAGGTCGACGATGAAGGTCTGGCCCTCTTCGCGTTCCCTGGGGAAGACGCCGTGGTGCCCGCGAGCCTTGAGGCCGCGCAGTGCGACACGATCCACGCGAATCACTCCTGCTTTCGTAGGTTCTTCCGGTCCGGGACTCCCCGAAACCATGGGCCTGTGCCGAGTGCGGTCGGCGTCGTCCGTCTTCGAATTTACCTGCGAAATACCGGGGATCCCGCCCGCGGGGGTCAGTCGGTGTCCTGTTCGTCCTCTTCGTCGGACTCCGTCAGGACGGGAGAACCGTGGTGGGACCAGAGCCGCCAGCCCTCCGGTGTGCGTCGGAACACATTCGTGGCGACGACCAGCTGGCCCACGAGCGGGCCGAGCTCACCGCCGTCCTCGGCGGGCCCGCCGCTGAGGATGTTCTCCGTACACGTCACCAGGGCGGTGTCGGCTATGACGGACACCTTCGTGTCGGTGAGGAAGAACTGGATGTACTCCGTGTGGGACATGATCAGCGCGTACGAGCGCAGCACCTCGCCGCGGCCCGTCAGGACGGGCCAGCCCGGGTGCACGCAGGAGATCTCGTCCTCCAGCCAGAGCGCCGACAGTGCGTCGAAGTCCCCCCGCTCCATGGCCTCGTAGAAGGCCGTGTTGACCTCTTCGACCGCTTCGATGTCGGTTCTGCTCACTGGGCTCCTTCTGGGTGCGTGCGGCTCACAGAGCCCCTTCCACGGCGCGGGCCACCCGAACCGCGTCCGCGGTCGCCCGTACCTCGTGGACCCGTACGGCCCAGGCGCCCTGGTGGGCGGCGATGGCGGACACGGCGGCCGTGGCCGCGTCCCGCTCGCGGGCGGGCGGCGGGGCGGCGCCGTCCCCGCCGGCGAGGACCCGGCCGAGGAAGCGCTTCCGCGAGGCGGCGACCAGCAGCGGGAAGCCGAGCGCGCGCAGCTCGGGCAGGTGCGCCACCAGGGCCAGGTCGTGTTCGGCGTTCTTCGCGAAGCCGAGGCCGGGGTCGACGACGAGCCGCTCCGGGGCGATGCCGCCGGAGACGACCGCGTCGATGCGGGCGCGGAGTTCGGCGGTGACCTCGCCGAGGACGTCCGCGTAGACGGCGAGGCTGTTCATGTCGGCGCTGAAGCCGCGCCAGTGCATGACGACGAAGGGCACCTCGGCCGCGGCGACGGCCGGGATCATCCCGGGGTCGGCGAGCCCGCCGCTGACGTCGTTGACGAGCGTGGCGCCCGCGGCGACGGCCTGGGCGGCGACGGCCGCGCGCATGGTGTCGACGGAGACGGAGACGCCCTCGGAGGCGAGCCCGCGCACGACGGGGACGACCCGGCGCAGCTCTTCCTCCTCGTCGACGCGGGTGGCGCCGGGGCGGGTGGATTCGCCGCCGACGTCGATGAGGTCGGCCCCCTGGGCGACGAGGTCGAGCCCGCGCTTGACGGCGGCGGTGGTGTCGAACCAGCGGCCGCCGTCGGAGAAGGAGTCGGGGGTGACGTTGACGACGCCCATGACCGCGCAGCGGTCCAGGTCGGGCAGGCCTTCGACCCGGCCTCTGGGAGCCGGCCGGCGGTTGCTGTTCATGGGCTCCAGGGTAGAGCCCTTGGCCCGGCTGGGCGGTGGCGGAGGGCGCGTGCAGCGCCGCTGCCGGGACTCCGCCCCGGACCCCGGTCCTCGAACGCCGGACGGGCCGGAGGGTGCGGGTGGGCGGGAAGGCGAACGCCGGCGGGGCTGGATCCTCCGGCCCCGCCGGCGTTCGAGGCGGGGGCCGCCCGCGGGCGTGGGTCGGGGAACACCCCCGGGACCGGCGGCACGCCCGGCGGACGGCTACGCGGCCTGGACCTCGCGGTCCGGCTGGCGGACTGCCGTCATGTCGTTGTGCGTGCACGTGCGGACCGGCTTCGGGCGGCGGCGGCTCGCGAACAGGCGCGGCAGGGCCAGCGTCACGAAGCCCTCGGCCTGCATCACGGCGAAGCCGATGCGGGGCAGGTCGCGGCTGGTGCGGTAGACCATGAAGCGCGGCTCCCAGCGGGGGCGGAACTTCTCGTTGAACTTGTACAGCGACTCGATCTGGAACCAGCGGGAGAGGAAGACGAGCAGGCTGCGCCAGGCGCGCAGGACCGGGCCGGCGCCGATCTTCTCGCCGCGGGCCAGCGCCGCGCGGAACATCGCGAAGTTCAGGGAGACCTTCTCGATGCCGAGCTCGGGGGCCTGCTGCAGGGAGGCGACGATCAGCAGCTCGTTCATGCCCGGGTCGGCGGCGCGGTCGCGGCGCATCATCTCCAGCGACATGCCGTCCTTGCCCCACGGCACGAAGTGCTGGATGGCCTTGAGGTCGCCGAAGGGGCTGGTGTCGCCCTCCTCCACGCGGTGCGCGGTGGCGATGATGCAGTCGCCGTCGCCGGGGTCGCCGACGCGGCCCAGGGCCATGGAGAACCCGCGCTCGGTGTCGGTGCCGCGCCAGGCCTCGGCCGCGCCGCGGACCTGCTCCAGCTCCTCCTCGGTCAGCTCGTCGACGCGGCGGACCTTGGTGGTGTAGCCGTTGCGCTCGATGCGCTTGACCATCTGGCGGACGTTGCGCATGGGGCGGCCGGAGAGGGAGAAGTCTTTGACGTCGACGATCGCCTCGTCACCGAGCTCCAGGGCGTCCAGGCCGGTCTCGCGGGTCCAGACCTCGCCGCCGGTCTCGCTGCAGCCCACGACGGCCGGGGTCCACGAGTGGGCCTTGGCCTCGGCCATGAACCGCTCGATGGCGCCGGGCCAGGCCTCGACGTCGCCGATGGGGTCGCCGGAGGCGAGCATCACGCCGGAGACGACGCGGTAGGTGACGGCGGCCTTGCCGCTGGGGGAGAAGACGACGGCCTTGTCGCGGCGGAGCGCGAAGTGCCCGAGGGAGTCGCGGCCGCCGTGGCGGGTGAGGAGCTCGCGCAGCTTGGACTCGTCGTCGGCGGTGAGCCGGGCGGCCGGGTGCTCGGGGCGGAAGGCCAGGTAGATCGTGGTCAGCGCGGTCAGCATGCCCAGGGCGCCGAGCGAGTAGCCGACGGTCCAGGACACCTTCCCGGAGTAGTCGACCGGGCCCTCGAAGCCGAAGAGGCCGTAGACCACATGGGTGATCTGCTCGTACAGGCTCGGGTTGCCGACCACCCGGTTCGGGTGGACGTTGACGATGAGCAGGCCGAGGCCGATGGAGCCGGCGCTCATCAGGACGAAGTTCGCGAGCGCCTTCCAGCGGCTGCGCGGGTCCGGCAGCGCCTTGAACTCACCCTGGTGGCGTACCAGCAGGGCGAGGAGCACCATCGCGATGACCACGCCGATCACCGAGTGCCGGTACATGAACTGCGCCACCGCGCCGGCCGGGAGCAGCACGACCGCGGCACGCCAGGCGCGCCGCTTGTGCCGCTTCAGGCCGTGCGCGAGCAGCAGGAGCAGCACGCCCACGCTGAGGGACGCGGCGGCTGCGAAGGGGCCGAAGGTGCCGGGCAGCAGCTCGGTGACCGCGTGGATCCGGCTGTGCCGGAAGCGCGGGAAGACACCCGCCGCGATGTCGAGCAGGCCGACGAGCGTGACGGCCGTACCTACGAGACCGGGGACGGCCTCCGGTCGGGGACCCCGGAGGATTCGACCCGCCAGGGCCGGAACCTGTCCGGACTTATCGCCATCTATCCTGCTAGACATCGCTTCCCGTTGCTCCGCGAGAGATCATGTGGCCGAAGGCCGCGACAGCCTCCGGAGTGTGGTGCGTCCATTAGGACGACGGCGACGGGGAGCGGGTTCACTCTTCCGTCGGAAATTTCCAGTCCTGCCATCAGAAAGTCGACTGACTGCTCATGGGTCTCACCAGTAATACGGTTCTGGCGCTGGCCATCCTCGCCGGGGTGCTGCTCTTCGCGGCCACGGTCTGGTTCTGGCCGAAGCTCTCGGGCCGCGGCTTCCGCCCGGTAGCCGGCCGGGTCGGGCTCCTGCTGGCGACCCAGCTGGCGCTGTTCTCGGCTGTGGGGCTCGCGGCGAACAAGTCGTTCCTCTTCTACGGTTCCTGGGCCGACCTGTTCGGCCAGGAGACGTCCATGGGCAAGGTCGTCGACCACTCGATGAGCAGCAAGGACATCAAGGTCGTCGACAAGCAGAAGCTGGACGTGCCGGGCGGTGCCAAGCCCCAGGTCGGCGGACAGATCCTGAAGGTTGCCATAACGGGGCAGAAGTCGAAGATAACGAGCCCCGGCTACGTCTGGCTCCCGCCGGAGTACTTCCAGCCGCAGCACAAGAACGAGAACTTCCCCGCGTCCATAGTCCTGACCGGCTACCCGGGCACCGCCGAGAACCTGATCAAAGGGCTCGACTACCCGATGAAGGCGTTCAGCCTGTCGAAGGCCGGGAAGATGAAGCCGATGATCCTGGTCATGCTGCGCCCGACCGTCGCGCCGCCGCGCGACACCGAGTGCGTGGACATCCCCGACGGCCCGCAGACCGAGACGTTCTTCGGCGTGGACCTGCCGCAGGCCATCACGGACACCTTCCGGGTCGGCAAGAAGCCCCAGAACATGGGCTTCATCGGCAACTCCACCGGCGGTTACTGCGCGCTGAAGATCGCCGCGCACTACCCGCAGACCTTCGGCGCGGCCGCGGGGCTGTCCGCGTACTACGACGCCCCCGACGACCCGACGACCGGTGACCTCTTCCACGGCGACGGCAAGCTGAAGAAGCGCGCCGACGTCCTGCACAGCATGGAGAACAAGAAGCCGAGCGGTACGTCGTTCCTCGTCACCAGCAGCGAGAAGGGCGAGCCGAACCTCGGCGACACCCGCAAGTTCATCAAGAAGGTGCAGAGCCCGGACCGGGTCTCCTCGATCATCCTCGACAGCGGCGGCCACAACTTCAACACGTGGCGCCGCGAGATCCCGCCGATGCTGGTGTGGATGAGCGGCCGGATCGAGGCCTGACGATCCGCCCGGCGATCCGCCCGGGCGATCCGCCCGGCGATTCAGCCGAACGAAGCACCCGTGACCGGCCCTTCGGGGCCGGTCACTCTTTTGTGTGCCCTATGCGTGCTGCGGTTCGGCCCGCCGCAGCGCCCGGTGGACGCCCTCCGGGGTCAGTACGCCGACCAGCGCGCCGGAGGCCGGGTCCGTGACGCCGATCCGGCCCGAGTCCTCCTGGAGCAGGGCGGCGAGGGCCTCGCGCAGCGACGCGCCCAGCTCCACCGCCGCGGCGGGCGCGGAGCCTTCCTCGGCAGGCGTCAGGTCGGCCTTCTCCACCACCGTGACCGCGAGCCGCTTCAGGCCCCGGTCGGCGCCGACGAAGGAGGCCACGTAGTCGGTGGCCGGCGCGCCGAGCACCGCCGCCGGGCGGGCGAACTGCTCGATGGTGCCCTGTCCGTAGACGGCGATGCGGTCGCCGAGCCGGATGGCCTCCTCCAGGTCGTGCGTGACGAGCAGGATCGTCTTGCGCACCGTGCGCTGGAGGGCCAGGAACTCGTTCTGCAGGCGCTCGCGCACCACCGGGTCCACCGCTCCGAACGGCTCGTCCATCAGCAGCACCGGCGGATCGGCGGCCAGTGCGCGGGCCACTCCCACGCGCTGCCGCTGCCCGCCCGACAGCTGGTCCGGGTAGCGGCCCCCGTAGACGGCCGGATCCAGGCCCACCAGTTCGAGCAGTTCGGCGGCCCGGGCGCGGGCGGCGGCCTTGGGGGTGCCGATGAGCCGGGACACGGTCGCCGTGTTCTCGAGCACCGTCTTGTGGGGGAACAGCCCCACCTGCTGGATGACGTAGCCGATGCGGCGGCGCAGCCGGACCGGATCGGTGGCGGCGATGTCCTCGCCGTCGAGCAGGATCCGCCCCGAGGTGGGCTCGATCAGCCGGTTGACCATCTTCATCGTGGTCGTCTTGCCGCAGCCGGACGGGCCGACGAGGGTGACCAGTTCGCCCTCCGCCACCTCGAAGGACAGGTCCTCGACGGCTGTCGTCCCGTCGGGGTAGCGCTTGGTCACGTGCTCGAATCGGATCACATCGTCATCCTTCCCTACCGGGCCCACCGGTTTGTGAAGGGCGTGTTGCCCATGTGCGAAGGATTCCGGCCATGGACACCGCCGGGGGTTAGGGTCGGTCCCAACGTACGTTCGATGACCGGGGGTGAGGGGGATGGCGGGCCGGGGCTGCCTGGTGGCGAACGACTGGTTCTGCTGGGAGTACGTCTCCTCCCGCTCCCAGGAGCTCACCGACGCCACCCTCGAACACGTCTGGATCACGGGCGTGTCGGTCCTCATCGGGCTCGCCGTGTCCCTCCCGCTCGCCCTGCTGGCCCGCCGCGGCCGCCGCTGGGCGGCGCCCGTGCTCGGCCTGACCACCCTGCTCTACACGGTCCCCTCGCTCGCCATGTTCTCCCTGCTGCTCCCGCTCTTCGGGCTGTCGGCGGCGCTCGTGGTGACCGGGCTGGTGCTGTACTCGCTGACCATCCTGGTCCGGGGCGCGCTGGCCGGCCTGGAATCCGTGCCCGAGGAGGTGCGGGAGGCCGCGCGGGGCATGGGGTACGGCCCGGGGCGGCTGCTGTGGCAGGTCGAACTGCCGCTCGCGCTGCCCGCACTGTTCGCCGGGCTGCGCATCGCGACGGTGTCGACCGTGGCCCTGACCACCGTCGGCTCCATCGTCGGCAAGGGCGGCCTCGGCAACCTCATCGCCCCGGCCGTGAACAGCTCCTTCAAGGCCCAGGTGCTCACCGCCTCCCTGCTGTGCGTGCTGCTCGCGCTCGTGGCCGACCTGCTGCTGCTCGGCGTACAGCGGCTGCTCACGCCGTGGACCCGGGCCGGCCGCCGGCCCGCCGGCAAGGAGGCCTGAGGTGCTGGGTGTGGCGGGGGACGCCTGGAGCTGGCTGGCGGACGGCGCCAACTGGTCCGGGGAGAGCGGCGTCTGGAACCGGCTCGCCGAGCACGCCTACGTCAGCGGCGTCGCCCTCGGCATCGCCTGCGTGCTGGCGCTGCCCGTCGGGCTGTGGCTCGGCCACCTCGGCAAGGGCGGCGCCCTCGCCGTGAACCTGTCGAACATCGGGCGCGCCGTGCCCGTCTTCGCGGTGCTGGCCCTGTTCATGGTCTCGCCGCTGCGCAACGCGGGCTACCTGCCGACGATCGCGGCGCTCGTCCTCTTCACCGTGCCGCCGCTGCTCACCCATGCGTACGTCGGCATCCGCGAAGTGGACCGCTCGGTCGTGGAGGCCGCCCGGGGGATGGGCATGTCCGGCGCCCAGCTCTTCTTCCGCGTGGAACTGCCCCTCGCCCGGCGGCTGGTGATGACCGGACTGCGCTCGGGAGCGGTGCAGGTCGTCGCCACGGCCACGATCGCCGCGATGGTCGGCCAGGGCGGCCTCGGCCGGATCATCACGGCCGGCTTCAACACCTACAACACCGCACAGGTCGTCGCGGGCGCACTGCTGGTGGCCGCGCTCGCCCTGCTGGTGGAGGGGGCCCTGGTGGCCGCGGAGCGGCTGCTGCCGCGCACCGGCCCGCGCTGATCCCCGTACGGACCCCGGATCCGGCACCCCGTGCCCCGCACCCCGCCCCCGTACAGACCCACGACTCTTTCCCACGCCTCGAACGGAGTTCCCCATGAGCAAGACCACACGCGTCCTCGGCGCGTCCCTGGGCACCCTCGCGCTGGCGGTGTCGCTGGCCGCGTGCGGCGGCGAAAGCCTGGAGAAGAGCAAGGACGGCGGCGCCTCCGCCGCCGACCCCGCAGCGGGCGCCGGCAAGGGCAGCCTGGTGATCGGCGCCGCCGGCTTCACCGAGTCCAACGTGCTGGCCGAGCTGTACGCGCAGGTCCTCAAGGACGCCGGCTACAGCGCCTCCACCAAGACGGTCAACAACCGCGAGCTGTACGAGCCGTCGCTGGAAAAGGGCGAGATCGACGTCGTCCCGGAGTACGCGGCCACGCTCGCCGAGTTCCTCAACGCCAAGGTGAACGGGCCGAAGGCGCCGGAGGAGAAGCCCGTCGCGTCGAGCGACGTGGCGGCGACCGTGGCGGGCCTGGAGAAGCTCGCGGGCCCGCTCGGCCTGAAGGCCCTGCCGGCGGGCTCGGCGGTCGACCAGAACGCCTTCGCGGTGACCAGGGAATTCGCCGAGAAGAACAACCTGAAGACCCTTTCCGATCTCGGGAAGTCCGGCCTGAAGGTGAAGATCGCGGCGGGCGACGAATGCGCCGTCCGGCCCTTCTGCGCTCCCGGGTTGACGAAGACATACGGAATTCAGGTTTCCGGTATCGACCCGAAGGGAGTCGGCACCCCGCAGGCCAAGCAGGCCGTCAAGGACGGCGCGGACCAGCTGGTGCTCACCACGACCACCGACGCCACGCTCGACGCCTTCGGCCTGGTCCTGCTGGAGGACGACAAGAAGCTCCAGAACGCCGACAACGTGCTGCCGGTGGTGAACGCCAAGGACGCCGGGGCCCCCGAGGTCGCGGCCGCGCTCGACAAGCTGACCAAGGTCCTCACGACGGCCGACCTCGTCGACCTGAACCGCAAGGTCGACGCCGAGCGCGCCAAGCCCGCGGACGTCGCGAAGGCCTATCTGCAGTCCAAGGGCCTCGTGAAGTAGCGGAACCGGCAACAGTCGCACGGTTTGCGGCGGAAATGACGGGTAACCGCCTGGGAACAGTTTTCCGGGCGGGTACTCCAATCGAGGGCCATGCCCTGTAAATTTCAGGCCATGCCCCGTGGACGCCACCGCAATCCCGAACCCCTGCACCGGCTGCTCACGCCGACGTCCGTCGCCGGCGTGTCCGTCACCAGCGCCGGCGTCGCCTGGCTGCTCGCGGAACCGCTGGCGCTCAGGCTCCTCGTGGCGCTCACGGCGGGCGCCGGGGTCGCCGGTGCCGTCGTCATGCGGGCCTGGGACCGCGCGGCGGGCCGCCGCGTCGCGGAGCTGGCGCGCGAGCGCGTCAAGGACGAGTGGAAGACGGAAGAGCGGATAGCCGAGCTCGAGTCCGACCTCGAAGAGGCCCGGGTGCTGCGCGCCAGGCTCGAGACCAAGCTGCGCGCCAAGCGGGTCGAACTCGCGGGGCTGCGCGGCGAGCACGCCGCGCTGCTGCGCCGGTACGCGACCGCCGAGACCGAGCGCGCCAGCGCCCTGGAGGGCCGTCGGCTGCTCGCGATGGAGGCCGCCGAGTCGGCCCCGGCGTCCGCGCCGAAGGAACTGCCGCCGGTCACCGAGGAGCGCACCTCGGCGGGCGCGCCCACCGCGGTCGGCTACGCCCGGGCCCACGCGGCCATGCTCGCGCTGGCCCGCAAGAAGCCGCCGGCCCCGGAGCCGGACCCGGAGCCCGGGCCGAAGAAGCAGGTCCGCGCGGAGCTGCCCCCGGCCGAGACCCACTCCCGCCCGGCCGCCCTGCCCGCCCGCCGCCCGGCGGCGCCCGTGGCCCCGTACGCCTCCCGGCAGCGCCCGGCCTCCCGGGTCGAGGGCGGCTTCGACTTCTTCGGCACCAAGAACGCGGCGCAGGCCCGCGCGGCCATCGAGGCGGTCCAGAACGAGGACCTGGCGGACGTGGTCGGCGCCGAGGCCCTCGCGGTCCACGAGGCGGAGGCCGTGCAGCCGGCGCAGCCCGCCGCCGGGACGGCCGCCGGCCAGACCCCTGCCGACCAGACCCCCGCCGCGGGCCAGGTCATCGACCTGACGGCCCACGACGAGACGGAGCCGATCGACGTGGCCCGCCTCCGCACCGCCATCTCCTAGGACCTACCGGCCCCGGCCCACCGAGTCGAACCAGCGGGACACCTGGGGGGCCGAGCGCATCGCCGTCGCGAAGTGGTCGGCGTCCGGGCCCTGGTCGACGATCTTCGCCCGGACCCCGTGGCGCGCCAGGTCGGCGGCGCAGGCCCGGCTGTTCGCGATCGGCACGTCGGTGTCGGCGGCGCCCGTGTAGAGGCGTACGGGCACGGCCGGCTTCCAGTCGCACGCGCCGTCGTTCGCCTCGAGGACCGTGCGCAGTTCCCCGCGCGGGGCGCGGACGTTCTCGTACCACTCCGGGGTCAGCAGCTCCTGCGGCGTCGCGGGCAGCGCGCCGACGATGTCCTCCTCCCGGTGGTTCCCGTCGAACAGACTTTCCACAGCCTGTGCATAAGGTGCGCGGAAGGCCTCGGCCGGGTCCTTGTAGAGCGGGTGCAGCCGGTTCTGCGCGGTGAGGAAGTACGAGAGGTAGAAGACGGCGCTGCGCGGTGCGACCCGGCCGTCGGTGATGCCGGGGATCTCGGAGCCGCTCAGGTCGTAGGGCCCGGCCATCGGGGCCAGCGCCCGCAGCCGGAAACCGCTGCCCGGGCGGGAGAGCCCGCGGCCCAGGGCCATCGCCACCTGGCCGCCCTGTGAGAAGCCGGTGGCGTACACGTCCCGGGTGATGGTGCGGCCCAGCCGGTCCCCGGCGGTGCGGGCCGCCCGCAGCATGTCCAGGGACGCGGTGACGGAGGACGCGGTGTCCACGTAGGGGTGCGGGCCGGGCCCGCCGCCGAGGCCCAGGTAGTCGGGGGCCGCGACGGCCCGGCCGGCGGAGGCGTGCAGGTACGGGGTGAGCCGGTTGTAGCCGGCCCCGCCCGACGGGGCGTCGTCCCGGTGGGCGGTGGTGCCGTGGGTGTCGGAGACCAGGTCGAGGCGGCGCGGGCCGCCCTGGGGCAGAACGAGGAGCCCGGTGGCGGTGGTGGGGCGGCCCTGCGGGTCCACGGTGGCGTAGGTCAGCCGGTACGCGGTGATCCCGTGGCGGACGGTGCCCGCGTCCATGCCGAGGTCGGAGAGGTATGCGGCGACGCCCGCGCGGTCCAGGGTCCCGGCCGGGGTGACGGAGAGCAGGGAGCCGCGCTGTGCGGCGCCCTGGGACGCGACCGTGGGTACGGCCAGCGCGGCGGGGGCGGCGATCCCGCCGAGTACGGCCGCGAGGGCCACGGCGGCGGCCCCGCGCCGCAGCCACTGCTTCGGTATCCGTGTGTTCGTCATGCCCGGAACGCTACGGACGGCGGGTGCGCGCCGACATACGGGCCGCACCCGGTGGTCGAGGGGGGCGAACCCGAGGGCGGAGGGTCAGGGGAACGCCAGGACGATGCCCACGGCCGCGGCCTCCAGTACCAGCTGGACGCGGAGGGCGATCCGCCCCGCCCGCACCGTCGCGGTCCCCACGAGGACGGCCGCCGACACCGCGGCGCCGAGCAGCGCCAGGAAGACCCCGCCCGGGAAGGGTGCGCAGCCGATGTCGTTCACGAAGCAGCGGCCGCCCCTGTCGGTGGCCAGCAGCAGGAACTTCGCGATGAACAGCACGGGCAGGAGCGCGAGGAGCGCGAGCACGGCCCGCTCACGGAGGGTGGTGCCCGCCTCGGACGGCGGCGGGGGTACGGCGGCGGGCTGGTTCCACGACATGCCCCCATCCTGTGCCGTGCCCGCCTCCCGGGGACCCGCGCGGATACTCAGCCCGCGCGGGCGCGCGTACTCAGAACAGCGGCAGTTGCCCCGGGTGTTCGGACAGCACGAAGCCGTCGAGAACCGGCGCCGAGGCGCCCAGCACCACCCGGGCGCGCGATCCCGGGCAGGACACCATGTCGCCGCGGCCCCGCCCGGCCGGGGGGTCGTGGCGGGCGATCCGGCCGGCGGTCACGGCGCAGTCGCGGCCGCAGGAGGGGCAGGCCCGGCGGGGAGAGTGGGACATGGACCCCAGTCTGCCCTGCCCCACCGACACCGACCGCGCCGCACCCCGCTTCGGCCGCGCCCGCGGACGGCCGTCAGTCCTGTCGGGTGGCCAGCCACTCCTCGTGGGCCTGCTGCACCCGGGCCCACAGCTCCTCGCGGTCGGCCCCGGGCAGGTCGCCGAGGTCCAGGCCGAAGACGCCCGTCAGCGCGTCGAACAGCTCCTCGGGGCTGCCCAGTTCCCGCTCGACGGGCCCCTTCTCCGGGTCGATCCGGCTCAGCACCCGTCCCCTCAGCAGGTCGATGCCCGTGGCGTCGCGGCGCAGCGCGGCGAAGGTCCGTACGAAGGGGGAGTCCGGGGCTGTCGACAGCCGCAGGTGTTCGGCTCCGAAGTCGGCCATCGTCGCGGGCGCGGACAGGAAGGTCATGACGGGGAAGGGGCCACCGGGGTTGTGGTAGGTCCAGCCCGGCTCCGGCCCGTCGAGCGGCTCCATGCGGTAGGCGAACCCGCCCTGCTCGTACGTGCCCTCGCGCAGCGGCAGCGGTTCGTGCGGGCCGTCGCCCAGCCCGGCGTCGACGAAGTAGGCCTCGCCGTCGACGCGTACGGTCAGCGCGAGGTGGTTCCCGTTCGCCGCCCGCGCGGCAGGGTCCTCGTCCACCCCGCCGACGTGCAGGGTGACGTCGTAGCCGAGGGACTCCAGCAGGGCGGCGAAACCGCCGTTGAGGTGGAAGCAGTAGCCGCCTCGCCCGGCGCCGAACCGGCGGGCCGACAGCTCGGGGTCGATGCCGGGCGGCCGGCCCAGCTGGATGTCGATGTTCTCGTACGCGACGCGCTCGAGGTGGGCGCGCTGGAGGGCGAACAGCCCCTCCACGGACGGCGCGTGCTGGCCGGTGATGCCGAGTCGCCGAAGGTAGCCGGCGAAGGTGCCATTGGTCATCGGCCCAGCCTAGGCGCCCAACACCCCTTAAAGTCCGCTTATATGTCTACTTTTGCTTGCTGAGAGGCGAGCCACACCGCGTGCGCCCGGTCGACCCGGGGCGCGTGCATGCCGAAGGCTGAGGAAGCTCCAGCCCGGGCCCTCCCCCTCCAGGGGGTCTTGTCGTCGTAGGCGACCCGCTCCAGGTGCGCGCCGATTTCCCCTGTTTCAGGGCTACTTGTCGATGTCGCCGACGACGAAGAACAGGGAGCCGAGGATCGACACCATGTCCGCGACGAGCTGCCCGGGCAGCAGCACCGACAGGGCCTGGATGTTGTTGTAGGAGGCGCTGCGCAGCTTCAGCCGGTACGGGGTCTTCTCGCCCTTCGAGACCAGGTAGTAGCCGTTGATCCCGAGGGGGTTCTCGGTCCAGGCGTACGTCTCGCCCTCGGGCGCCTTCAGCACCTTCGGCAGGCGCTGGTTGATCGGGCCGGGCGGCAGCTCGGCCATCCGGTCCAGGCAGGCCACGGCCAGGTCGAGGGCGTTGTGGGTCTGGTCGAGCAGCACCTCGAAACGGGCCAGGCAGTCGCCCTCGGTGCGGGTGACCACCTTCAGGACGTCCTGGAGCTCGCCGTAGGCCAGGTACGGCTCGTCGCGGCGCAGGTCGAAGTCGACGCCGGAGGCGCGGGCGATCGGGCCGGAGACCCCGTACGCGTGCACCGCCTCCCGGGACAGGACGCCGACGCCGCGCGTGCGGCCGCGGAAGATCTCGTTGCCGTGGACCAGCTTGTCGTAGACGTCCATGCGGGTGCGGACGTCGGCGATGGCCTCGCGGGCGCGGCCCAGCCAGCCGGCCGGGAGGTCCTCCTTGAGGCCGCCGACGCGGTTGAACATGTAGTGCATGCGGCCGCCGGAGATCTCCTCCATGACGGCCTGGAGCTCCTCGCGCTCGCGGAACGCGTGGAAGATCGGGGTGATCCCGCCCAGCTCGAGGGGGTAGGAGCCGAGGAACATCAGGTGGTTCAGCACCCGGTTCAGCTCGGCCAGCAGCGTGCGCATCCACACCGCGCGCTCGGGGACCTCCATGCCCAGCATCCGCTCGACGGCCATGACCACGCCGAGCTCGTTGGAGAACGCGGACAGCCAGTCGTGGCGGTTCGCGAGCATCACGATCTGCCGGTAGTCGCGGGCCTCGAAGAGCTTCTCGGCGCCGCGGTGCATGTAGCCGACGACGGGGTCGGCGCTGACGATCCGCTCCCCGTCCAGGACGAGGCGCAGGCGCAGCACACCGTGCGTGGAAGGGTGCTGGGGCCCGATGTTGAGCACCATGTCGGTGCTTTCCGCCGCGCCGCCGATACCGACCGTGGTCTCCGTCATGCGGGCATTGTCTCAGCCCTAGGGTGTGGGCATGGATACGGGGACAGTGGGTGAGACGGCGTCGCCCGGGTGGGTGGGACTGCCGGGTGGGCTGCTCGTACTGCGGCGGGTGCTGCTGGCGGTCTGGACGGTGCTCTTCGCCGTGGCGACGGGTGTCCTGCTGGGCCTGCTCGCGGGCCCGGCATGGGCGGGCCTCGCGCTGGTGTGGGTGGCCGCCGCGGTCTGGGGGTGGGTGCTGCTGGGCCGGAACTGGCGGTCCTGGCGGTACGCGGAGCGCGCGGACGACCTGCTGATCAGCCGGGGGGTGCTGTGGCGGGAGGAGACCGTGGTCCCGTACGGGCGGATGCAGCTGGTCGAGGTGACCTCGGGCCCGCTGGAGCGGCGCTTCGGGCTGGCCTCGGTACAGCTGCACACGGCGGCCGCGGCCACCGACGCCAAGATCCCGGGCCTGGCCCCGGCCGAGGCGGAACGGCTGCGGGACCGCCTGACGGAGCTCGGCGAGGCAAGGTCGGCGGGCCTGTGACCTCCGGCCCGGCGAACGAGCCCCCACAGCCCCCCGCCCCCACCGCCGGGCCCGCCGCAGGCAGGCGGCTGCACCCGTTCACCCCGCTGCGGCGGGCCTGGGTGCCGATCGCGGCGACCGTCGGCGTGATAGCCCAGCAGGGCGAGCGCGCACAGGAGTGGATCGGTGAGCTGTCCGCCCTGCTCCGGGTGACGG
Organism: Streptomyces sp. NPDC085524; assembly: GCF_044541755.1. Taxonomy (NCBI): domain Bacteria; kingdom Bacillati; phylum Actinomycetota; class Actinomycetes; order Kitasatosporales; family Streptomycetaceae; genus Streptomyces; species Streptomyces sp. NPDC085524. The sequence continues at coordinate 53,780 of NZ_JBITTH010000006.1, read as the reverse complement.
GCGTGCTCGGCCTGGTCCTGGTCTTCGGTGTGTACGGGCTGCTGAGCTGGTGGTTCACCCACTACGCCATCACCGACACCGAGCTGCGCATCCGCAGCGGGCTGCTCTTCCGCCGCACCGCGCACATCCGGCTCGACCGGATCCAGGCGGTCGACGTCACCCGGCCGCTGCTCGCCCGGCTGACCGGCGTCGCCTCCCTGCGGCTCGACGTGATCGGCACCGAGGACAAGGACGAGCTGGCCTTCCTCGGGGAGAAGGAGGCCGTCGCCCTGCGCGCCGAACTCCTCGCCCGGGCCGCCGGCTTCGCCCCCGAGGAGGCGGTTCGGCTCGGAGAGGCCCCCGAGCGGGAGCTGCTGCGGGTCCGGCCGCGCGAGCTCGTGCTCTCCCTCGTCCTGAGCCTCGGCTTCTCGGCGACGCTGGTCGGCGGGCTCACCGCGCTGGTGCTCGTGTTCACGTTCAGCCCCAGCCCCTGGGCGTCCCTCGTCGTCCTGCTCCCGATGGCCGGCGCGGTCTGGCAGGGCAGCGCGGGCCGGTTCCTCACCGACTACGACTGGACGGTCGCCGAATCCCCGGACGGGCTGCGCCTGGACCACGGACTGCTGGACCGGGCCCACGAGACGGTCCCGCCCGGGCGCGTCCAGAGCGTACGGATCGTCGAGCCGCTGCTGTGGCGGCGGCGCGGCTGGGTCCGCGTGGAGCTGGCCGTGGCCGGCTCGAAGAACGGGCTGCTGGTACCCGTGGCCCCGCGGGACGCCGCCCACGCCGTGATCGCGCGCATCCTGCCGGGGGTGGACCTGGCGGAGCTCTCCTTCGACGGCTCGCCGCGGGCGGCCGCCCGCTGGGTCGTGCCGGTGTGGTGGAAGGGGTACGCCCTGGCCGTCTCCCCGGACGTGTTCGCCGCCCGGCACGGCCGACTGTGCCGGCGTACGGACATCGTCCCGCACGCCAAGGTGCAGAGCGTCCGGCTGACCCAGGGCCCCTGGGAACGCGCCCGCGGCCTCGCCGACGTCCACGTGGACACCGGCGCGAACGGCACGGTCACGGCCCGGCTGCGCGCGGCGGACGAGGCCGCCGGGCTGCTGGCCGCCCAGGCCGCCCGCGCCCGGACCTCCCGCGCCTCGGCCCGCCCGGACCGCTGGATGACGTAAGGCGGCCGGGGCCGGACGGGGGGTTGCGCGTGGCACAGGAGGTAACTCTCCGATGATCACACGGACTCATCGGTGACTTCGGGTAGCGAACGGGGCGACGGATCCTCGACCCGATCCGGCGACCCGCAACCCAGAGGGAATGCACACCCATGAACCCGTACCTCCGCATCGCCGCCCCCGCCCTGACCGCGTTCGCCCTGTCGATGGCGCTCGCAGCCCCCGCGTCCGCGTCCCCGTCCTACGTGATCCGCAACGGCAGCACCGTGCTCTTCTCCGCCCTCGCGGGGGAGGTCAACAACGTCACGTTCGACACCGCGCCCGGCTACCTCCTCGTCACGGATTCGGCGAGCACGCTCACCGCCGGCCCCGGCTGCCAGCAGGTGACGACCCACTCCGTGCGCTGCGGCACCGGTGTGACCCGGATCCAGGCGTCCCTCGGCGACCGGGACGACCGGGCCGAGAACAAGAGCTCGATCCCGAGCGACATCGACGGCGGAGAGGGCCAGGACACGATCATCGGCGGCGACGGCAACGACCGGCTCACCGACCGCGACGGCTGGAACTCCGCGCCGTCGGCCACCACCTTCAGCGGAAGGGGCGGCAACGACACCATCGTCAGCCGCAACGGCGGCTACGACCGGGTCGAATGCGGCACCGGCTTCGACATCCTGGTGGCCGACAGCGCCTCGCTCGACGTCGTCGTGGGCGGCTGCGAGTTCATCACGCGCTGACCCGCCCGTCCTCCCCGCCCGGCGCCCGGACGGCCCGGGCGGGGAGACCCGTACAGGAGCCCTACGCGGCGCCGCCGCCGCCCGCGCGGACCAGGCCCGTCTCGTACGCAAGGACCACCACCTGCACGCGGTCGCGCAGGTTCAGCTTCGTCAGGATCCGGCCCACGTGCGTCTTCACCGTGGCCTCCGACAGGACGAGACGGCCCGCGATCTCACCGTTCGACAGCCCCTGCGCCACCAGCAGCATGACCTCGCGCTCGCGCTCCGTCAGCCGCTCGACCTCCTTGTTCTGCGGCTCCTGCGTGGTCGTCGGCAGCATCGGCGCGAACCGGTCCAGCAGCCGTCGCGTCGTGGACGGGGCGACCACCGCGTCCCCGCTGTGCACCGAGCGGATCGCCGCGAGCAGCTCGGCCGGCGGGACGTCCTTCAGCATGAAGCCGCTCGCCCCGGCCTTCAGCCCCGAGAAGGCGTACTCGTCCAGGTCGAAGGTGGTCAGGATGATGACCTTCGGGTGCTCCTCCGGCTCGCAGATCCGCCGCGTCGCCTCGACCCCGTCGAGCCTGGGCATGCGGACGTCCATCAGCACCACGTCCACCTTCGTGGCCCGCAGCACCTCCAGGGCCTCCAGGCCGTCGCCCGCCTCGGCGACGACCTCCATGTCCGGCTGTGCGGCCAGCACCATCCGGAAACCGGTGCGCAGCAGCACCTGGTCGTCTACCAGCATCACGCGGATGGACATCGGTTACCTCGTCCTCGTCATTGCTTCTTCAGTGGGAGCAGTGCGCTGATCCGGAAGCCTCCGCCCGGCCGCGGCCCCGCGTCCAGGGTTCCGCCGACCATACCGATCCGTTCGCGCATGCCGATCAGCCCGTGCCCGGCGCCGTCGGCGCCGCCGTCCTCGTACAACTCGTGCGCCGCGCCGCGCCCGTCGTCCTCGACGAGCAGGCCGAGCCCGTCGTCGAAGTAGACCAGCCGCACGCTCGCCTTCGCGTCCGGGCCGCCGTGCTTGCGCGTGTTCGTCAGCGCCTCCTGCACGATCCGGTACGCCGTCAGTTCCACGCCGCTCGGCAGCCGCCGCGGTGCGCCCTCGACCTCGAAGTCCACCGCGAGCCCGGCCGCCCGCACCTGCTCGACCAGGACCTCGATCTGCTCGACGTCCGGCTGCGGCACGTAGTCCTCGGACTCCTGCGGCTCGCCCGTGCGCAGGACGCCCAGCAGCCGGCGCATCTCGGCCAGTGCCTGGCGGCCCGTCCCGGAGATCGTCTGGAGGGCCTCCTTGGCCTGCTCGGGGGCGACGTCCATGACGTACGCCGCTCCGTCGGCCTGGACCACCATCACCGAGACGTTGTGCGCGACCACGTCGTGCAGCTCGCGGGCGATCCGGGCGCGCTCGGCGGCCACCGCCACCTTCGACTGGGCCTCGCGCTCCTTCTCCAGCCGCTGGTTGCGCTCGATGAGCTGGGCGTAATAGGCCCGGCGGGTGCGCAGGGAGTCGCCCAGCACCCAGGCGAGAACGAAGGGGACGATCATGAAGACGGCGAAGAGGACGTTGTCGACGTCGTTCGCCCCCTTGTCCACCCCGAACCGCACGAAGTAGAGCGGGGCCGCCGCCACGCCCCAGCCCAGGGCGGTGCGGGAGACCCACCGGGGGACGTCGCTCGCGGCGACCGTGAAGAGGATGACGAACATGGCGAGGTCCCAGAGCCCCGCGGTGACGCCCAGGACCAGCTGGTAGACCCCGGCGCCCAGGGCGAGCCAGAACATCGCCTGCGTCCACTTGCGGCGCAGTGCCACGACGGTGCTCAGTGCGAGCACCGCGGGGACGGTCGCGAACTTCATGGGTGAGCTCACGGAGCCGTCGACCGCCACGTCCAGCATCGAGGCCCCGAAGAGGAGGACAGCCCAGAAGCTGTCGACGCCCGTCGGGTGTCTGCGGAGGAAGTCGTAGAGGCGCTGCACGTAACCCAGAGTAGGGAACGGCGACAGGTGCTGGAGTCAACCAGAGGTGCGAACCTCGCGAGGGGGGCGTACTCCCCAAGGTGGACGGTGAACTTAACCTTTTCCCGATGAGCACTCAGCCTGAAGTCGAGGATCCGGTCCGGTGGCGGACCGCGATGGAGACCGCGCTGTACGGCCCCGGGGGCTTCTACGTGCGTCCCGGCGGGCCGGGTCCGGCCGGCCACTTCCGCACCTCCGTGCACGCCTCGGGGCTGTACGCGGGGGCCGTGGCCCGGCTGCTGCTGCGGGTGGACGCGCAGCTCGGGCACCCGCGGGAGCTGGACCTCGTCGACATGGCGGCCGGCCGGGGCGAGCTGGTGGCCGGGGTCCTCGCCGCGCTGCCCGCCGGGGTGGCCGCCCGGGTGCGGCCGTACGCGGTGGAGCGCGCGGAGCGGCCGGCCGGGCTCGACCCGCGGATCCGGTGGGTGGCGCGGCCGCCCGAGCGGACGGCGGGCCTCCTCTTCGCCAACGAGTGGCTGGACAACGTCCCGCTGGAGATCGCCGAGGACGGGCGCTACGTCCTGGTCGCGGGCGACGGTACGGAGTCCCCGGGCGGCCCCCTCGACGCCGCCGACCGGGCCTGGCTGGAGCGCTGGTGGCCCGGCGCGGAGCGGACCGGCCGGGCGGAGATCGGGCGGGCCCGCGACGAGGCCTGGGCGGCCGCCGCGGCCACCGTGGAGCGGGGCCTGGCGGTGGCGGTGGACTACGCCCACACCCGGGAGGCGAGGCCCCCGTACGGGACCCTGACGGGCTTTCGTGCGGGCCGGGAGGTCCGGCCCGTCCCGGACGGCAGCTGCGACGTCACCGCCCACGTGGCCCTGGACTCCTGCGCGGGCCCCGGCGCGGTACTGCTGACCCAGCGCGAGGCGCTGACCGACCTCGGCGTCTCGGGAGCCCGCCCCCCGCTGGCCCTGGCCTCCACGGATCCGGCCGGCTACGTCCGTGCCCTGGCCTCCGCGGGCGAGGCCGCGGAACTGACCGCCCGCGGCGGGCTGGGCGACTTCGGCTGGCTGGTCCAGCCGGCGGGCGGCGTCGAGCCGTGGCCCGGGGCATGACATGAGGGAGGGCCGGCATCCCTGGCGGGATGCCGGCCCCTCGTTCACTGCTCTGTCAGCCGCTCCTACTCGACGACGTCGTCGTGGCCCGCGTGCAGGCCGCCGCCGCTGCCCGTGCCGGTGCTCGGCACGGAGACGACCGGCTTCGACAGGGGCGCCAGGTCGAAGGCGTAGTGGCCGACCGCGTTCGCGATGACGTCGACGTTGATGTCGAGCGCCTTCTGGTCGATGTTCGCGAGGGTGTCACCCTTGGCGTGGTAGTTCTCGTCGTAGGCGACGCCCGCCTTGCCGCCGAACTTGGCGGCCTGCTCGGCCGTCATGATGCCCTCGGCGCCCGTGAACGTACCGCCGGACGGGATGCCCACCGCGATGAAGGGGCCGTAGTCCGAGCGCCCGGAGAAGTCCGTGCCCTCGTGGGGGATGTTGTTGGAGTCGAGGAAGTCGGTGATCCCCTTCTCCAGCTGGGCGGAGCCCTCCGGGCCGGGGCCCGCGCCGGTCTTGTCCGAGTCGTCGCCGTCGTAGACGAAGTACGCGGAGTTCGGCGAGGCGATCATGTCGAAGTTCAGGTAGAGCTTGATCTGCTTCTTCTGCGCCTCCGTCAGCCCGTCGACGTACGCCTCCGAGCCGAGCAGGCCGAACTCCTCCGCCGACCACCAGGCGAACTTGACCTTGTTCTTGATCTTGTTCTGGCTGCTCGCGAGGCGCTGTGCGACCTGGAGGATGCCGGCCGAGCCGGAACCGTTGTCGTTGATGCCCGGGCCGGCCGCGACCGAGTCGAGGTGCGCGCCGAGGAAGACGGTGTTGTCCGCGTCGCCGCCCTGGGTCTCCGCGATGACGTTGTACGTCTTGCGGTTCTCGCGCAGCTGCCGGATGTCGAGGGTGACCTCGACCGGCCCGGCCGCGACCTCGGCGGCGAGCTTCTGGCCCTCGGCCTGGGTGATGCCGCCGGTCGGGACCTTGCCCACGTTCGGGTCGCCGAGGGTGCCGTTCAGGGCGCCCTCGGTGTTGTTGTATATGACCGCGCCGACCGCGCCCGCCGCCGCCGCGTTGGCCTGCTTCGCCGCGAAGGTGCAGCCGCCGCGCTTGATCAGGGCGATCTTGCCGGTGAAGGCGCCGGCGGCGAAGTCGCCCGGCTCGCAGCCGTTCGTCCCGTCCGCGTCGACCGGGGCGGCGGCGACCTGGGCGGTCACACCGCCCGCCGGGGTGCTCGTGGTGTACGTCATCAGGTGGATCGGGACGTCGTGCGCATTCGCGCCGTTCACCGTGAGCTTCTCGGCGATGGCCTCGACGTACACGAAGTCGAACTCGTTCTTCGTGACCTTGTACCCGGCCGCCTTCATCACGGCTTCGATGTACTTCGCGGACTGCTCGTGGCCCTTGGAACCGGCCACCCGGGTCCCGTTGTTGTAGTCGGCGATCGACTGGAGCACCTTCAGGTGGTTGTAGGCACCTTTGCCCGTCGAGTCCTTCACCAGTTTCCTGGCCAGTGCGTCACCCCTGGCGGCATCGCTCGCGGGGCTCGTGGCACCGGCCGGACCGGCGAGCACCAGCGGGGAGACGAGGGCCGCAGCGGCCAGGGCGGCGGTTGCTGCGGCTATACGGCGTGAGGGCATGCAGGGTCCTTCCACGGCATAAGTGCGAGCAGGGAGGAGCGGTGGACGCACGTTAAGCAGCAACGGGTCACTCTCGCCAGAGTTTTCACTGATTCCGGTTTATGAATTCCGTATATCGGCGACCGGTCCCGCTTCGAGTCCTGATGGGAGCCCTAGCGGAGGATCCCCTCGATGAAGTCCGTACCGATGCGCGCCACGGCTGCCAGATCCAACTGATGCTGGGCGTACCGGCCTTGACGGCGCGTATGCAGCAGACCCGCCTTTTTCAGGACGGAAAGGTGCCGCGACACCTCCGGCGCGGTGATGCCGCACACGGCCGCCAACTCGCTGGTCGTGTACGGGGCCCGCGCCAGGCTCCGGCACAGTCTCCTGCGCATCGGATGGGCCAGAGCCTCCATCCGCCGCTCGAGCAGCTCCACCGAGCCCGGAGCGGAGACCGGTCCGGGGGTGCCGAGCGGGTAGTGGACCACCGGACGCCAGCCCGGTGCGTGCAGCACGAGCAGGTGCGGCCAGCCGAAGTTGGTCGGTACGAAGACCAGCCCGGGGCCTATTCGCCGATCGGTGGCGGTGGCCGAACCGTTGACCATCTTGTCGGCGGTGATGGTGGTGAGGCCCTCGTCCACGCTCAGCGCCGACGAGACCTCCTTCAGCGCGGCCGGCAGCCCCTTGTGGCGCAGCACCTCGGTCTTGCGCCGGGCGTCCGCGCTCTGGCCGGGCTCGACCCGACGCCAGGTCTCGGCGAAGAAGGCCTCGTCGCAGTCCTCCAGGAGCCGTCGCACCCACACCCGCACCCCGGCCGGGTCGTCCAGCAGGCGCAGCGAGAAGTCCAGCGGGCGGGGGCCGCGGGCGGCGGCCGTCTCCAGGGCCCTGGCCCGGGCCCGGGAGTCCGTGAGCGGGGAGGGCAGGCCCTCGTCGTACAGCGCGAGCCAGCAGTGCTCCAGGGCGGCCATCACGAACCGCTCGTCGTCGAGCCGGTCGAGTACGTCGAGCTCCTCGGCCAGGGTCGCGGCGGGCAGCCCGGTCCCGCCGGGGACGCCGGCGAACGGCATGAAGACGTCCGAGAAGGAACTGCGCCACATGAAGTCCGCCTCCAGCAGCCGGTCCGCGAGGCCCGGATCGAGCGCGGCGGTGGTGGCGGTGGTCCAGGAGGCGAGGGCGGGGTGATGGGCGGGCTGGGAGAGCGCGTGCAGCGCCATGCAGAGCTCTGCGAGGGGCGAGGGCGAGAAGGAGATCCGCTCCGCGGGGAGGCCTGCGATGTCGATGGTGACGCTCATCGGCCCATTCTCCCCGGCGGCCCGGCGGTGCTGCCGCAGCGCGGCGGGTCCGGCCGGGTGGTTCGCCCGCGCCGCCGCTGCGGGGGCTCCGCCCCCGGACCCCGCGCCTCAAACGCCGGCGAGGCCGGGTTTGCCCGCCGGAGGGGCTGGATGTTCCAGCCCCTCCGGCGTTCGAGGAGCGGGGGTCCGGGGCGGAGCCCCGGTTCGGGAAGGGGCGGGGTGGGGGAGAGGCCCCGCGCAGCGGCCACGCCGACGACGCCCCGATTGACGACGGGCGTCAATCGTCGTGCGGGTCGGCCCCGGCAGGCGCAGGGTGGAGGGATGACCGCCATCGAGCAGTACCTCATCGACACCTACCGGGCGTCACAGCACGGTGACCCCCCGCCGCCCCCGCCCGGCCGCGACGACGTCGCCGTCGTCCGCGCCGCCCGCACGTACGAGCAGTTCCAGGCCGTCCTGGACGGCCGCCCGGCAGGGCACCCCTGGCGGGCGGCGGTCCGCAGACTCCTCACCCGGCCGCGGCCGACGAGCTGAGCCCGGACCGCGGCCGGCAGCCAGGCCCGGGCCCCGTCCGAGCCCCGCAGCGGCCCGGCGGCCCGGCCCCGCGGGGGCGCCGGCTCAGGCGAAGCTCGGCGCGTTGCGTTCGTACACCAGGCGGAGACCGATCAGCGTCAGCCACGGCTCGTGGTCGTCGATCACCGAGGACTCCCCGAGGACGATCGGCGCCAGACCGCCCGTGGCGATCACCCGCACGTCGTCCGGGTTGCCCGACGGCCCGGCCAGTTCCCTGGCCATCCGGGTCACGATCCCGTCGACCTGCCCCGCGAAGCCGTAGACCACGCCCGACTGCATCGCCTCGACCGTGGACTTGCCGACCACGTTCCGCGGCCGGGCCAGTTCGATCTTGCGGAGCTGTGCGCCGCGGACGCCGAGCGCCTCCATCGAGATCTCGATGCCGGGGGAGATCACCCCGCCCACGTACTCGCCCTTCGCGGACACCGCGTCGAACGTGGTCGCCGTACCGAGGTCGACCACGATCGCCGGGCCCCCGTAGAGCTCGACGACCGCGACCGCGTTCACGATGCGGTCCGCGCCGACCTCCTTCGGGTTGTCCATCAGGATCGGCACGCCCGTCTTCGTGCCGGGCTCCACGATCACCGCGGGCACGTCGCCGTAGTAGCGGCGGGTCACTTCGCGGAGCTCGTGCAGGACCGCCGGCACCGTCGAGCAGATCGCGATGCCGTGGATCCCGTCGCCCAGCTCGCTGCCGAGCATCGGGTGCATGCCCATCAGGCCCTGCATCAGCACGGCCATCTCGTCGGCCGTGCGCCGCGGGTCGGTCGAGATGCGCCAGTGCTCGACGATCTCGTCACCGTCGAACAGGCCCAGGACCGTGTGGGTGTTGCCTACGTCGATGGTGAGGAGCACCGGTTACACCGCCGCGCGCAGGTCGAGGCCGATGTCCAGGATCGGCGAGGAGTGGGTCAGCCCGCCGACCGCCAGGTAGTCCACGCCGGTCTCGGCGTACGCCCGGGCGGTGTCCAGCGTCAGGCGGCCCGAGGACTCCAGCACCGCGCGGCCCGCGACCAGGGCCACGGCCTCGGCGGTCTGGTCCACCGTGAAGTTGTCCAGCAGGATCAGGTCCGCGCCCGCCTCCAGGACCTCGCCGATCTGCTCCAGGTTGTCGACCTCGACCTCGATCGGGACCTCCGGGAAGGCCTCCCGCACTGCCTTGAAGGCCTGGGCGACGCCGCCGGCGGCCACCACGTGGTTGTCCTTCACCAGCGCCGCGTCCGACAGCGACATGCGGTGGTTGACGCCGCCGCCGCAGCGCACCGCGTACTTCTCCAGGGCGCGCAGCCCGGGGGTGGTCTTGCGGGTGTCGCGGACCTTCGCCGACGTGCCGTCGAGGACGTCCGCCCAGCGGCGGGTGGCGGTCGCGATGCCCGAGAGGCGGCACAGGATGTTCAGCGCGCTGCGCTCCGCCGTCAGCAGGTCGCGGGTGCGGGAGCGGACGGACAGCAGCAGCTGCCCGGCCTCGACGGAGTCGCCGTCCTCCGCGTGCCGCTCCACCTCGAAGGCCTCCGTGCAGACCACGGAGAACACGGCCTCGGCGATGCGCAGCCCCGCCACGACGCCGTTCTCGCGGGCGACGAAGTCGGCGACGGCCTCGGCGTCCTCGGGGACGGTGGCCACGGTGGTCACGTCGACGCCGCCGTCGAGGTCCTCGGAGAGCGCCATGTGGGCGATGTCCTCGACCTCGATGGGGTCGAGGCCCGCGTCCACCAGCAGCTGGGCCAGCGCCGGGTCCAGGCCGGTCTCCTCGCCGTCGCCGCAGGCGCAGTCGTCGCCGCAGCCGCCGTCGTTCTGGTCGATCAGGGGAAGTTCGGGGGTGCTCACGGTCACTGCTCCAGGCTCGGGGGGTTCGCGGTGTTCGCGGTATCGGCGGTGTTCGCGGTGTTCAGGGGGACCCGCACGGACGGGAAGTCCGCGGAGTCGGTGGGGGTGACGACCAGGGCCCGCCGCTCGGCCCGGGACAGCCGCACCACGAGGTGGCGGCGCCAGGCGGCGTCGTCCCGGTCGGGGTGGTCCTCGCGCCAGTGGCAGCCGCGGGTCTCCACCCGCCGCTCGGCGGCGGCGACCAGCACCCGCGCCACGCACAGCAGGTTCGTGGCCTCCCAGGTGTCCACACCCGGTTCGGCGGTCTTGCCGTGCGCCTCGAGCTCGCCCAGCGCGGTCGCGTACAGCGCTTCGAGGGACTCGGCCGCCGTGCGCAGCGACTCGGCGGAGCGCAGCACGCCCGCGCCCTCCGTCATGATCCGCTGGATCTCGTAGCGGGCCTCGGCGGGCTGCAGCGGCCCCGTCGCGGGGACCGGGACGCCCGGGCCGCTGCCCGAGGGGGCGTGCCGGGTGATGTCCTCGGCGATGCGCTCGGCGAAGACCAGCCCCTCCAGCAGGGAGTTGGAGGCCAGCCGGTTCGCCCCGTGCACGCCCGTGCAGGCGACCTCGCCGCAGGCGTACAGGCCGGGGACGGTGGTCCGGCCGTGCAGGTCGGTCCGTACGCCCCCGGACGCGTAGTGCGCGGCGGGTGCGACGGGGATCGGCTCGGTCACCGGGTCGATGCCGTGCGAGCGGCAGGCGGCCAGGATGGTGGGGAAGCGCTGCTCCCACATCTCGGCGCCGAAGTGCCGGGCGTCCAGGTACATGTGCTGGGCGCCCTGCTCCAGCATGCGGCGCGTGATGCCCTTGGCGACGATGTCGCGCGGCGCCAGCTCGGCCAGCTCGTGCTGGCCGACCATGAACCGCACGCCGTCCGCGTCGACGAGGTACGCGCCCTCGCCACGGACCGCCTCCGAGACGAGCGGCTGCTGGCCCTCGGCGTCCGGGCCGAGGAACAGCACCGTCGGGTGGAACTGCACGAACTCCAGGTCGGAGACCTCGGCCCCGGCCCGCAGGGCGAGCGCCACCCCGTCACCCGTGGACACCGACGGGTTGGTCGTCGCGGAGAAGACCTGGCCCATGCCGCCGGTCGCGAGGATCACGGCGGGCGCGTGGACGGCGCCGACGCCGTCGTGCTGGCCCTCGCCCATGACGTGCAGGGTCACCCCGGCCGTCCGGCCCTCCGCGTCCTGGAGCAGGTCCAGGACGAGTGCGTTCTCGACCGTCTCTATGCCGGCCGCGTGCACGGCCTCGACGAGCGCCCGGGAGATCTCCGCGCCGGTGGCGTCGCCGCCCGCGTGCGCGATCCGGCGCCGGTGGTGGCCGCCCTCCCGGGTCAGCTCTATCTCCCCGGTCTGCGCGGAGGTGTCGAAGACGGCGCCCGCCGCGATCAGCCGGCGCACCGCGCCCGGCCCCTCGGTGACGAGCAGCCGTACGGCGTCCTCGTCGCACAGCCCCGCGCCCGCGACCAGCGTGTCGTCGAGGTGCTGCTCGGGGGTGTCCCCCTCGCCGAGGGCCGCGGCGATGCCGCCCTGGGCCCAGCGGGTGGACCCGTCGTCGAGCCGGGCCTTGGTGACCACGACCGTACGGCGGCCCGCCGCGGCGCAGCGCAGCGCCGCGGTCAGCCCCGCGACGCCCGAACCGACGACCACGACGTCGGCGTCGACGGCCCAGCCGGGGGCCGGCGCGTGCAGCCGTATGCCGGTGCCCGCGCCCGTGTCCGCGCCGGTCCCCGCGCCCGCTTCTGCGCCGCCCGACGGGACGGCTCTGCCTGGGGTGCTCACGTGTGTGCTCCGAACTCCAATGGGATGTTGTCGATCAGCCTGGTGGCGCCCACCTTCGCCGCGACGGCCAGCACGGCCTGCCCGGTGAAATCGGGCCCGACGTCGGTGAAGTCCCGCGGGTCCACCAGGGCCAGGTAGTCCAGGACGAGGGGCGGCTCGTGCCGGCCCGCCTCCTCCAGGACGTGCCGCGCGGCGGCCCGTACCGCGTCCGGCAGCCCGGCGTCGCCCGCCGCCGAGACGGCGTGCGCGTCGGCGGAGGCGCGGATCTCGCCCAGCCGGGCCAGGGCCGTGGCCCGCTCGTCGCTGGCCGGGGCGGCCTCGGCGCGGGCCCGCAGCGCCGCCTGCGCGGCGAGCCGGTCCTGCCCCGCGAACAGGGCGCGGGACAGGGCCAGGGCGGTGTGCCGCTCGACGGGGGAGAGGTAGCGGTTGCGGGACGACAGGGCGAGCCCGTCGTCCTCGCGGACGGTCGGTACGCCGACCACCTCCACCGGGAAGTTCAGGTCCGTCACCATCCGCCGGATCAGGGCCAGTTGCTGCGCGTCCTTCTGACCGAAGAGCGCCAGGTCGGGAGCGGTCAGGTGGAGCAGCTTGGCGACGACGGTCAGCATCCCGTCGAAGTGCCCCGGACGGGTGCTCCCTTCGAGGCGCCCGCCCATCGGACCGGCGCTGATCCGCACCTGCGGGTCGCCGCCCGGGTACACCTCGTCGACGGCGGGCGCGAACACCGCGTCGGCGCCCGCCCCTTCGGCGATCGCGAGGTCGGCGTCGAGGGTGCGCGGGTAGCGGTCCAGGTCCTCGCCCGCCCCGAACTGCAGGGGGTTGACGAAGACGGTGACGACGACCTGCCCCTGCGGCCCGGCCAGTTCGCGGGCGGCGCGGATCAGGGTGGCGTGGCCCTCGTGCAGGGCGCCCATGGTCATCACCACGGCCCGGCGGCCGTTGCGCGGGAGCTTCCGGAGCTCCTCGGCGGTGTCGAGCAGCAGTTCGCTCATGGGGCGCTGTCCCCTTCCGGCTCCGCGTCGGCGAGTACGCCGAGCAGGTCCTCGGCGAGTTCGGGCTTGAGCAGACCGTGGGCGAGGGCCCGGTCCGCGGTCGTACGGGCCATCGCCAGGTACCCGGCGACCGTGCCCGGCGCGTGCCTGCGCAGCTCCGAGACGTGCGCGGCGACCGTACCGGCGTCGCCGCGGGCCACCGGCCCGGTCAGGGCGGCGTCCCCGGAGCGCAGCGCGTTGTCCAGGGCCGCGCCGAGCAGCGGGCCGAGCATCCGGTCGGGGTGCTCGACCCCGGCCTTGGCCAGCAGCTCCATCGACTGGGCGACCAGGGTGACCAGGTGGTTCGCGCCGAGGGCCAGAGCCGCGTGGTAGAGCGGTCGGTTCTCCTCCGCGATCCACTCGGGCTCCCCGCCCATCTCGATGACCAGGGCCTCCGCCGCGAGCCGCAGCTCCTCGGGGGCGGTGACGCCGAACGAGCAGCCGGCCAGGCGCTGCACGTCGACCTCGGTGCCGGTGAAGGTCATCGCGGGGTGCAGGGCCAGCGGCAGCGCCCCCGCCCGGCGGGCCGGGTCGAGCACGGAGGTCCCGTACCGGCCGGAGGTGTGCACGAGGAGCTGTCCGGGCCGGACCGCGCCCGTCTCGGCCAGCCCCTGCACGAGGCCCGGCAGCGCGTCGTCGGGCACGGTGAGCAGCACCAGGTCGGCCAGCTCCAGCACCTGTGCGGGCGGTACGAGCGGCACGTCGGGCAGCATCCGGGCGGCCCGGCGGACGGACGCGTCGGAGACTCCGGACACGGCGACGGGCCGGTGCCCGGCCTGCTGGAGCGCACGGGCCAGCGCGGGGCCGACCCGGCCGGCTCCGACGACGCCGACGGCGAGCCGGGCAGGGCGCGGCTGCTGTGATGGATTCACGCGGGAAGGGCCTTCCGTTCCAGTCCGCGGGGGGTACCGGACGATACGCCGCCATGCTAGTGCCCTGACCGGAAAGCTTCACCGCCTCACGGCGCCCGGCACCGGCCCCTGGGGACCGGGCCGCCCGGTCGGCGATGATCGGGCCCATGACCGATCAGAGCGGGGACACGGAGTACGAGCGGCGGCTGGTGGCGGCCTGGCGGGCGGCGGAGCGCACGCTGGCCCGGAGCCCGCGCGAGGCCACCCTGGGCGGGCTGCTGGCGCAGCTGACGGACGCCCCCCACGACCCGGACGAGCAGGCGGACCTCTACGGCGACGGGGTGGTCGCAGCCCTGGAGCGCCGGGTCGCGGAGCTCCTCGGCACCGAGGACGCGGCGTTCTTCCCCTCCGGCACCATGGCCCAGCAGATCGCCCTGCGCTGCTGGGCGGGCCGCACCGGGAACCCGGTGGTGGCCCTGCACCCGATGAGCCACCCGGAGCGGTGGGAGGAGGAGGCCCTGTCGGCCGTCTCCGGTCTGCGGGTGGTCCACCCGACGGCGGACCCCCGCCACCCCACGGCCGCGGAGGTCGCCTCCCATCCGGAGCCCTTCGGCACGCTGATGCTGGAGCTGCCCCTGCGCGACGCGGGTTTCCTCCTGCCCACCTGGGAGGAGCTGGAGGACGTGGTGGAGGCCGCCCGCGAACGGGAGGCCGTGGTCCACTTCGACGGGGCCCGGCTCTGGGAGTCCACGGTCCACTTCGGCCGCCCGCTCCCGGAGATCGCCGCCCTGGCCGACTCGGTGTACGTGTCCTTCTACAAGTCCCTCGGCGGGCTCAGCGGGGCCTGCCTGGCGGGAGCGGCGGACTTCGTCGAGGAGACCAGGGTCTGGCGCCACCGGTACGGCGGCCGCGTCTTCCGCCAGTTCCCGGCGGCTCTGTCCGCGCTGAGGGGCCTGGAGCGCGAGCTGCCCCGGCTGCCGGAGTACGTGCGCCACGCCCGCCTGGTGGCGGGCGCCCTGGGCCCGGCGCTGGCCGCTTCGGGCATCGCCTGGTCCCGGGTCCACCCGGAGGTCCCGCACACCCACCAGTTCCAGGTCTGCCTGCCCTTCGAATCCGCGCACCTGACGGAGACGGGCCTGCGCACGGCGGAGGAGACGGGCCGGGTCCTGTTCCGCCAGTGGTCCCCGACGGCCGTCCCCGGCATCTCGGCGACGGAGCTCACGATCGCCGCCCCGGGCCTGTCCTGGACGGCGGCGGACGTGGCCGAGGCGGTCGCGGACTTCACGGCCCGGCTGTAGGGCGTCCGCGCCTCGGGGTCCGGGGCGGAGGCCCGGGAAACGGAGAAGGGGCGGGGCGGGGCCGGCTCCGCGCAGAGGTACACCCGCCCACCCCGCCCCGCACACGAATCACCGAATTCCGCGAAAACGACCGGCGAACTCCGGCCACGGGGTTACCGTCCCTCCGATGGGAATTCCCGGGACCGGAGGAGACACCATGACCGTGCAGCCCGCGGCAAGCACCTGGCAGAAGTCCTCGTTCTGCGGCGAAGGGGACGCCTGCGTCTACGTCTCCGCCACCCCCGGCTCCCTCGTCCGCGTCGCGGACCGCGCCGACCCGGCCCACCTGGTGCTCGCCACGACCCAGGCCGCCTGGGCCGATTTCCTCCGCGCGGTGAAGGAAAACGGCTAGAACCGCCGCGCCGCACCCCTCCCGCTTGAGGGGATTTTGTCCGATTAGCGCGTATCTTCGGCCCATGCCCACGCCCTACGGATCCCGCGGCGGCATGGCGTTCAGCGCTGCCGAACTGCTCGTGCTCAGGCGCTCGCTCGCCCACGCCCTCCAGCCCTCCACGGCCCCCCTCACGGCCCCGGAGGTCCAGGACTGCCTGCGCCTCGCGCAGTCGGTGGACGATGCGGTGCAGGAGGCGGGCCGGCTCAGAGCGTTCCTCCTGGCGGACCTGGCCCGCTACCGGGGCGCTCTGCCCGGCAGCCTCCCCGGGTACCTGGAACTGCTCCAGGACGCCCTGGCGGGCGGCTACGAGCCGGTCCCCGACGACCTCGCCGCCCTGCGCGCCCTGCGGGCCAACCCGGTCGCCGCGGCGCTGCTGGCCCGGGCGCAGGGCATCGCGGAGCGCTCCGTACGGCGCCGGCTGTCGACGGCCCCGGCCCCCCGCACCCGGCTGCTGGCGCTGGCCGGGGGCCAGGACCAGCGGCCTTCCCCCGAGCCCCGGCCGAAGGAGCCCGCGCGGCCGGAGAAGCCGATCCCGACGCCCGGCGAGGTCTTCCCGCCACGGCGCAAGCCCACCCCGCCCCCGGCGGCCGACCGCGCCGCCGGCTAGTGCTGTGACCGGACGGGTTCACCGGGTCACGGCGCCCGGCACGGCACCTCGCCGCGTTGTCGGACCACGCACGTACGTCCAGTACGAGACGTGGCCCTCCGCCTTGCGATGCACCGCACCGGACACCGCGACCCGGCAGACCTTTCCGGCCGCAGCACTGGCTACGCTGTCCGCATGGACTACGTCTCCGCGCTCGTGCCCCCCGCCGTGATGGCCGCGTTCTTCATCGCCCTCGTCAGGACGATCGTGAAGACCCAGGGCGGCGCGAACAAGGCCAAGGAGGACGCCGCGGTCGACGCGGTGATCTCCCGCGCCGCAGCCGCCCAGCAGCAGAAGTAGGGCTCCCCCGAGGGGCGACGGGCGTACGGCCCCACCGGCCGTGCGCCCGACTTTCTTGCGCGTTGCTCCCCGAATAGTCGGGCAATTCCGCACAAGCCGCACTATCGTGCTGTTGTGCCTCGCCCCTTGGGAGAACTCGAAGACGCCGTCATGACGCGGGTGTGGCAGTGGAACCGCCCGGTCACCGTTCGGGAAGTACTGGAAGACCTCCAGCAGGAACGGTCCATCGCCTACACCACGGTCATGACCGTTATGGACAATCTTCATCAGAAGGGCTGGGTCCGCCGGGAAGCCGAAGGCCGCGCCTATCGATATACGGCGGTCTCCACCCGCGCCGCCTACTCGGCCGCACTGATGAACGAAGCCTGGTCCACGAGCGACAACCCGGCCGCCGCGCTCGTGGCCTTCTTCGGCATGATGTCGGCGGAACAGCGCGAAGCCCTCCGCGACGCCGTGCGCATCGTCCAGCACGACGACGAGACCGCCGCAGCACCCGAAGCCGAAGGGGACTCCGGCGAGCGGCCGGGGGAGCCGGGGCGATAGCGTCCCGTCGCATGGGAGAGTTTTCCGCCGCATCCGCCGCGCATGCAGAAACAGTGACGATCCGCCGTGCCCGCACCGGTGATGTCCGCGCGGTGCGCCGCCTGCTGGACCAGTACGTGCAGCAGCGGATCCTCCTCGACAAAGCGCCGGTCGTCCTTTACGAGGACATCCAGGAGTTCTGGGTCGCGGAACGCGTCTCGGACGCCCAGGTCGTCGGCTGCGGCGCTCTCCACGTGATGTGGGAAGACCTCGCCGAAGTGCGCACTCTCGCGGTGGACCGGGAGTTGAAGGGCGCCGGCGTCGGCCATCGCGTACTGGAGCAGTTGTTGCGCACGGCCCGCGACGTCGGCGTGAGCCGGGTTTTCTGCCTGACCTTCGAAGTGGACTTCTTCCGCAAGCACGGGTTCGTCGAGATCGGCGAGACGCCGGTCGAGACGGATGTCTACATGGAGCTGCTTCGTTCCTATGACGAGGGTGTCGCCGAGTTCCTCGGTCTCGAACGAGTGAAGCCGAACACCTTGGGCAACAGTCGGATGCTTCTGCACCTCTGAACGATCACCGCGGTTTTTCCCGTGCGCCGCCCGCCTGTGGCCTATGTCCGAATCGCGCACGTTTCCCGCCTCGTTGCGGTCCTGAACCTCTCCCCGGGGGTTTGTGTTTTCCAGGCAAAAGCGGTTTCCTTTCCGCGTACTGCTTTTCGATGAAAGGAAATCCCGGTGGCACAGAAGGTTCAGGTCCTTCTTGTCGACGACCTCGACGGTGGCGAGGCGGACGAGACTGTGACGTTCGCTCTGGATGGCAAGACCTACGAGATCGACCTCACCACCGCCAACGCTGAAAAGCTCCGCGGCCTGCTCGACCCGTACACCAAGGGCGGCCGCCGTACCGGTGGCCGGGCCACCGCGGCCCGTGGCGCCAAGGCCCGCGCCGCCGCGACGGCCGGCAGCACGGACACCGCCGAGATCCGCGCCTGGGCCAAGGCCCAGGGGCTGAACGTCAACGACCGCGGCCGCGTCCCGGCCGACATCCGCGAGGCCTACGAGAACCGCTGACCCGCGGCTTCCCGTAGGGGCGTACGCCGCCTCAGGCGCGCCCGGTGGCATTCCGTCGCCGCCGCCGCCACCAGACGTACGAGATCGGGCCCGCGAGCGGGCCCGGCGGCCCGCCCCGGACCGGGCAGGGCCGGCAGCAGTGCCTCACACCCCTGCTCGGGGGGTCGCAGCCACACGGCGGCCCCCCGAGGGCTTTTCCCCAGGGGCGTCCCCGGGGGAGCCGGGGCGGTCATCCGGCCATCCGTACCCAGGGCCGCGAGATCCAGGGCGACCCCGCCCCACTCCAGCCAGTCGAGCAGCCCGTCCAGCTCCTCCGCGCCCCCCGCGGCCACCAGGAAGTACATCCGGTGCCCCGCCAGCGCGACCGGACCCGTGGGCACCGGCCTGCGCAGCAGCGCCGCCCCCGCATCGGACGGCAGCTCCAGGGCGTCGAACCGGGTCCCCGTGGCGAGCCGGGCGGGCGCGGTGCCCAGGACGGTCCAGCCGAGCACCCGCTCGTACCAGCCCGCGCACGTCTCCTCCCCGGATGGCATCCGCGGCCCCGGGACGGCCTGGGCGGCGGCCTGCGGGGCGTTCGGCACGGGGGTCGGCACGGCGGTCTGCGGGACAGTTGCGGCCATGTCCGGAGCAACTCCCGAAACCGCCCCGGGTTACGGTCGGCGTGACACACTGCACTCGCGGTGATGCGGAACGTAAACATCCATGAGGCCGGAGTCCCGCATTCGGGACGGAACCGTGTTCGCCCTTAGCGGAGGGAACCGGTGCCAGTGGCATGGAGTGTCAGTCCTTACGGGTAAGACATTCCTAGTGGATCGGGGCGACACGCTGATTTGAACGGCTTCCGTTCGCCATCGGCGTACACGCATGACGGGTATCTGCCTGGCCTGCGGGAACATCGTCTCGCACCATCGAGTTGGAGCAGTAGTCGGCTCTAACAGCCGGTTTTCCTCACCGACGTGGGGGTGAGCCGTGGACGGATGTCGGCAGTTGGAATGAGCTGTCCCGCCCCACGGGACTAGCATGCGGAAGGACAGGGCGGGGACCGACCCCGAACTGCCCGACCGCTCTGAGGAGCGATAAACGATGTTCGAGAGGTTCACCGACCGCGCGCGGCGGGTTGTCGTCCTGGCTCAGGAAGAAGCCCGGATGCTCAACCACAACTACATCGGCACCGAGCACATCCTTCTGGGTCTGATCCACGAGGGTGAGGGTGTCGCCGCTAAGGCCCTGGAGAGCCTCGGGATTTCGCTCGAGGCTGTTCGCCAGCAGGTCGAGGAGATCATCGGTCAGGGGCAGCAGGCCCCGTCCGGCCACATCCCCTTCACCCCGCGGGCGAAGAAGGTCCTGGAGCTGTCGCTCCGCGAGGCCCTCCAGCTCGGCCACAACTACATCGGCACCGAGCACATCCTGCTCGGCCTGATCCGCGAGGGCGAGGGCGTCGCCGCCCAGGTCCTCGTGAAGCTGGGCGCCGATCTCAACCGAGTCCGGCAGCAGGTCATCCAGCTGCTCTCCGGTTACACCGGGGGCGGCAAGGAGTCGGCCACGGCAGGCGGCCCGGCCGAGGGCACGCCCTCGACCTCGCTGGTCCTCGACCAGTTCGGCCGCAACCTCACCCAGGCTGCCCGCGAATCCAAGCTCGACCCGGTCATCGGGCGCGAGAAGGAGATCGAGCGGGTCATGCAGGTGCTGTCCCGCCGGACGAA
Source organism: Streptomyces sp. NPDC085524 (assembly GCF_044541755.1). Lineage (NCBI taxonomy): Bacteria > Bacillati > Actinomycetota > Actinomycetes > Kitasatosporales > Streptomycetaceae > Streptomyces > Streptomyces sp. NPDC085524. The sequence continues at coordinate 33,881 of NZ_JBITTH010000006.1, read as the reverse complement.
GAACAACCCCGTCCTCATCGGCGAGCCCGGCGTCGGCAAGACCGCCGTCGTCGAGGGCCTGGCCCAGGCGATCGTCAAGGGCGAGGTCCCCGAGACCCTCAAGGACAAGCACCTCTACACGCTCGACCTGGGTGCCCTGGTCGCCGGTTCCCGCTACCGCGGTGACTTCGAAGAGCGCCTGAAGAAGGTGCTCAAGGAGATCCGCACCCGCGGCGACATCATCCTGTTCATCGACGAGCTCCACACCCTCGTGGGTGCGGGTGCCGCCGAGGGCGCGATCGACGCCGCCAGCATCCTCAAGCCCATGCTGGCCCGTGGTGAGCTCCAGACCATCGGTGCCACGACGCTGGACGAGTACCGCAAGCACCTCGAGAAGGACGCGGCCCTCGAGCGCCGCTTCCAGCCGATCCAGGTGGCGGAGCCTTCCCTCCCCCACACGATCGAGATCCTCAAGGGCCTGCGCGACCGCTACGAGGCCCACCACCGCGTCTCCATCACGGACGAGGCCCTCGTCCAGGCGGCGACGCTGGCCGACCGGTACATCTCGGACCGCTTCCTCCCGGACAAGGCGATCGACCTGATCGACGAGGCCGGCTCCCGGATGCGCATCCGCCGGATGACCGCGCCGCCGGACCTCCGCGAGTTCGACGAGAAGATCGCGGCCGTGCGCCGCGACAAGGAGTCGGCCATCGACTCCCAGGACTTCGAGAAGGCGGCTTCTCTCCGTGACAAGGAGAAGCAGCTGCTGGCGGCGAAGACCAAGCGCGAGAAGGAATGGAAGGCCGGCGACATGGACGTCGTCGCCGAGGTCGACGGCGAGCTCATCGCCGAGGTCCTCGCGACCGCGACCGGCATTCCCGTCTTCAAGCTCACCGAGGAGGAGTCCTCGCGACTGCTCCGCATGGAGGACGAGCTCCACCGCCGCGTCATCGGCCAGAAGGACGCCATCAAGGCGCTCTCCCAGGCGATCCGCCGTACCCGTGCGGGTCTGAAGGACCCGAAGCGCCCGGGTGGCTCGTTCATCTTCGCCGGCCCGTCCGGTGTCGGTAAGACCGAGCTCTCCAAGACGCTCGCCGAATTCCTCTTCGGCGACGAGGACGCGCTGATCTCCCTCGACATGTCGGAGTTCAGCGAGAAGCACACGGTTTCCCGTCTCTTCGGTTCGCCCCCCGGTTACGTGGGCTACGAAGAGGGCGGCCAGCTCACCGAGAAGGTGCGCCGGAAGCCGTTCTCCGTCGTCCTCTTCGACGAGGTCGAGAAGGCCCACCCGGATATCTTCAATTCCCTTCTCCAGATCCTGGAGGACGGTCGCCTGACCGACTCCCAGGGCCGGGTCGTGGACTTCAAGAACACGGTCATCATCATGACGACCAACCTGGGTACCCGGGACATCTCGAAGGGCTTCAACCTGGGCTTCGCGGCCCAGGGCGACACGAAGACCGGCTACGAGCGGATGAAGGCGAAGGTCAACGAAGAGCTCAAGCAGCACTTCCGGCCCGAGTTCCTGAACCGTGTCGACGACACGGTCGTCTTCCACCAGCTCACCGAGGAAGACATCATCCAGATCGTCGACCTGATGATCGCCAAGGTCGACGAGCGCCTCAAGGACCGCGACATGGGCATCGAGCTGAGCGGTGACGCGAAGCTCCTGCTCGCCAAGCGCGGCTACGACCCGATCCTGGGTGCCCGTCCGCTGCGCCGGACCATCCAGCGCGAGATCGAGGACGTGCTGTCGGAGAAGATCCTCTTCGGCGAGCTGCGTCCCGGCCACATCGTGGTCGTCGGCAAGGAGGGTGAGGGCGAGGAAGCCAAGTTCACCTTCCGCGGCGAGGAGAAGTCGGCTCTGCCGGACCTCCCCCCGATCGAGGCCACGGGCTCCGGCCCGGACCTGTCGAAGGGCGCGTAACGCGAGAGCAGTACCAAGGGGCGGCCCCGGGACCGGAAGGTTCCGGGGCCGCCCCTTTTCTGCGTTTCCGCGTTTCCGTCCTTCCGTGCCCGTGGTCAGCCGAGGTTGGCGCGGGGGAAGTGGCGGGCGACCCAGTCGCGGTGCCCGGCGAGCCGCTGCGGACCCGGGGAGGTCAGTACGAGGTCCCGCACCGAGGGCATCCGTACCGAATCCGGGATGTCCTCGCGGACGGAGGCCGGCAGCTCCAGGTGCTCCACCTGCTTCAGGCGCCCGATCGCCTCCCAGCCGGCCCGGTCCGGGGCATGGGCCAGGGACAGGCTCCGCAGCTCCTCGTGGCGGACCAGGAGCTCCAGGGACGGGGTGGGCTGCGCGAGCCGCAGAGAGTGCAGCGACACCCCGGGGGCGAGGTCGTCGAGGGACCACTCGGCGTACACGCCGTCCAGGGTGAGGTAGCGCAGGTTGCGCCAGCTGCGCGTCACGGCGCCCACGGGCGGGGCGTCGGCCAGGGCTATCAGGGCTTCCTCCACGGGGAGTCCTTCGAGCCCGCCGAGATCGAGCAGCGCGTCGCACCGGGAGATGCCGACCGACTTCAGCGCGCTCTGTCCGCGCAGGAAGTCCACATCCGTCAGCACGCCGTTCTCGAAGACGGTCAGCCGCTCGACCCGGACCCGCCGCAGGCAGTCGGTCAGCGCCCGGTGCGAGAGGTCGCCCGTCACCCACAGCCCGCGGGGGGTGAACGCGCCGAGAGCCTCCAGCTGGGCCTCGGAGGTCACGATGATCTGCTGCGGCGGGGGATCGATGTGGGAGATGACCTCGGCGACGTACCGGTCGATCTCGAACCTGGGCCACAGCTGCACCAGCGTCTCGCGCACGGTCGCCGAGGGATGGTCGCAGTAGCGGGCCAGGAACGGGATGGCGAGGTCGGAGGCGACCGCGCCGGCGGTGACCACGGCGAGGTGGGCCTCCGTCTCCGTGGCCGCCTCCCGGGGCCCCGGCAGCAGGTCGAGGACCAGCGGGCCGATCCGGCCCAGGACCCGGGCGGTGGAGACGTCGGACGGCGGCACGAGGCGGGCGGCCTGCGCCTCCACGTCCGCCCGCAGCGCGGGGTCCAGCTCCGCCGCGAACTCCAGGGAGGCCAGGGCGAGCAGCAGCGCCCGCTCGGAGCCCTGGGCCAGCAGGGTGCGGATCAGATCCCTCCGCTCCCGGGGGCGGCCCTGGGCCACCGCCATGCGGATGACGTCGGCCCACTGGTCGTCCCCGGCGTGCGAGGCCAGCTCCCCGAGACCGTGCTCGTCCAGGGCCGCCCGGGCCCCGAGGAAGTCCTGGAAGGTGCGGTGGACGAACTCGACGGTCTCCGCAGTCGGAGCGCGCAGCAGCCCGGTCCGGTCCAGGAAGTGCTTGAAGACGGCCCGGGCATCGCCCAGCACCCGCGCCGCCTCCGGGACGGAGGGCAGCGCCCCCTCGATCAGGGCCCTGGCCCGGTCCTGGTCCATCTCGGTGCGGCCGTTGCGGATCAGCCAGTACGCGAGCCGCTGCAGCAGCTGGAGCTGCGGCTCCTCGGCGAGCTCCGGCATCAGCAGCTGCCGCTCGTGGTCGCGGCGGTGCAGCAGCATCGACAGGGCGGCCGTGTACAGCTCCTTGCGGCCCGAGGGCAGGAACCCCCGCCGTTCCCGGTGCAGGGCGCAGATCAGCCCGCACAGCAGCGGGTTCGTCGCCAGCCGGGCCAGGTCCGGCTTGGTGCGCACGGAGTCCAGCAGCTGGTCGCGGCGGTCGTCGAGGTCGTCGTCCCAGACGGGGTCCCCGATCCGGGCCGCCTCGTGCCAGCGCTCCACGAACGCCGCCACCTCGGTGCGGTTCATGGGGGAGAGGACCAGCTCCTGGAAGCCGGCGGCCGAGAGCCAGTCCTGCCGTACGGCCGACGGCCGGGAGGTGACCAGCCAGCGGTTGCCCGGGTAGGCGCCGATCAGCCCCTCCAGCCACTCCCGGGCCCGGGCCCGGTCGGCCTCGGGGACCTCGTCGAGGCCGTCGACGAGCAGCAGCCCGCGGCGGGCCCTCAGGACCCTGCCCTCCCAGCCCGGTGGCTGCTCCCCGGCCAGCGGGGAGCCCACGGCCGTGAGGAACTCCTTCAGCTGCGGGAGCCGCTCGCCGCCCCGGACCAGGGTCCGCAGGGGCAGCACGAAGGGGATCCGCCCGTCCTGGCCGCCCCGGGCCGCGGAGACGGCCAGCCACTGGACCAGCGTGGTCTTGCCCGACCCGGCCTCGCCGCGGAGCAGGGCGCAGGGGGTGCGGGTGAGCACCTCGTCGGCGGCCCCGGGGTGGCCGGGGACGTCGCGGGGCCGCTGCGGGTTGCTGCGGACGTCCTCCGGGCCGAGGGCGGTCGGGGCGGTGGCCTCCAGGCTGATGTAGGCCACGTCCAGCGGCCACCGCGCCCTGTCGTGGGCCAGGTCGACGCCGTACAGGGTGAGCGTGCCGTGCGCCCGCAGGACGTACCGCAGGTAGTCCCGCTCGAACGCGGCGTCGTCGCCGGAGGGCGGGGGCGCCGGGTTCTCCAGGGCCCGGGTGATCCGGTCGAGCATGCGCGTCTGCTCGACCAGGGTGGCCGCGACGAAGGTGTCCCGCGTCGTGAAGAAGTGCAGGACGTGCAGGCAGGTCACCTCCAGCAGGGCCCCGTAGAACAGCTCGGCGTCCCGCGACAGCCCCAGGTACGGCGCGGCCGCCCGCAGCCGCCGGGCGAGGGCCGCCGGGTCGAGGCGGACGGCCAGTACGTCGTCCATCGTGATGTCGCCCAGCGCGTGCAGGGTGCCCGCGAGGGCCGTGGCCACGCCGGCCCGCTCGTCGGGCGGGAGGCGGAGGTCGCCGGGGGCCCGGACGGCCCGGGCCACCAGTTCCTCGGCGAGGGCGTGCAGGGCGTCCGCGTCCAGGGTGCCCTTCTCGTGGAGGGCGACCCGCGGCGTGAGCCGGGGTGGATCGTCCACCAGGCCCGCGCCCGGACCTTCCGTGCGGAAGAGCTTCTTGATCAGCGGGGTGACGGCCCCCGACGCCAGACGGATTCCCACCATCGATAAGTCCACGACGTCGGAGCCTAGTGACGCGTTGCACTCCGCAGGTCCCGGACCGGCCAGTCGAAGGTCCCTCCCCGGTGACAAGCCGCACAGGGCAAATCGGACCTACTAGGAACTCTCGTAGATTTTGGCGCCCGTTTTGTCCCGCCATCCCCCCAGCCGGGACGGCGTCAACAGGCCGGAGATCCCCGCGTCCGCTACGAGACCGGGTAGTAATGGGGAGGTTTGGGGAAGTTCGGGAGCTCGGGTTACCAATGTCGGGCCAGCCCGGTACGCACTTCATCGTGCCGGGTCACTTCATGCCCGTAGCGGCGAGAAGTCAGCCCTTGTCCCCGGCCCCGGAGGTCTCATTCATGTTCGCGAAGCGCGTCAACACCCGTCGTACCCGTACCGCCGTCACCGCCACCGCTCTCGGCGCCGTGCTGGCCCTGGGAGCCGGGACGGGCGCCGCGTTCGCCGACACGACGCAGACCAGCAAGGCCGCGTGGGAGAAGCCCGTCGCGAAGTACACGCTGTCCGCGACCTTCGCCCAGGCCGGCGGCATGTGGGCCCACAAGCACTCCGGCCAGGACTTCGCCGTCCCGTCCGGCACCCCGGTCGACGCCGCCGCGGCGGGCACCGTCGTCAAGGCCGGCCCCAACGGCGGCGGCGACGGCCCGGCCTACGGCAACGCCATCGTGATCAAGCACGGCAACAACACGTACTCGCAGTACGCGCACCTCTCGAAGATCCAGGTCAAGATCGGCCAGAAGGTCGCCAAGGGCCAGCGGATCGCCCTGTCCGGCAACACCGGCAACTCCAGCGGCCCGCACCTGCACTTCGAGATCCGCACCACGCCGAACTACGGCTCGGCCGTGAACCCGGTGGCCTTCCTGCGCAACGCGGGCGTCACCCTCTGATCAGCCGGTCAGCCATGAGTGGGACATGGTCTTCTTGACCGCCGCGTCGGTCTTGCCCGCGTTGTACGTGGACGCCTGCTCGGGCGTGAAGGCCATGCTGTAGGTCCGTATGTTGACCATGGTCCCCTGCCAGGGGGCGGCCCAGCCCTTCGCGTGCCGGGCCCGTCCCAGCTGGAGGGGGCCACTGCCCTGCCAGATGCCGGGGACCTGGGTCTCGGCGGCCTTCTTGCCCTCCACGTAGAGCGTGATCGTCTTCTTCTCCGCGTCGTAGGACGCGGTCAGCACGGTCGACTCCTTGAGGGTCTTGACCCCCTCGGCCGCGATGGTCTTGACGGTCGACGCGTCGCCCTTGTCGCCCGTCTGCACGCGGAACACCCAGGCCTGCTTGCCGTTCACCTCGTCCAGACCCAGCTCGAACGAGAACGAGTCCCCGTCGCCCTGGCTCATGGCCATCCGCGGGCCCTTCGTCGCGGAGTTGTAGGCGCGGACCGCGAGGGTGAAGCTCTTGGACGTGTCCACGATCTGCGCGGCCGTCTGCCCGTACGAGTTCTCGTTGCCCTTCAGGCGGAGCTCGAACCGCTTGCCGTAAGGGCCGATCGCCGCGTCGGGACCCAGCTTGACGTCGGCCTTGCCGCCGCCGTCGCGGAGGGTGGACGGATCACCCGCGACGGTGGGCGAGTTGTCCGCGGGGCCGCTCGGATCGGCGGAGGCGGACGCGGAGGGCTGGTCCGAGACCACGTCCTTCTTGCCGTCGTCGCCGCCGCGGTTCAGCAGCAGGAACGTTCCCCCGCCGGCCAGCAGCGCCAGTACGGTCACGCCGCCGCCCAGCATCCACAGCCGCTTCCGCCGCCGCTCCGCGGCGGCCCGGTCCGCCATCGCGTCCCAGTCCGGCTGCGACCCGGAGGCCACGTGCAACTCGTCGGGCCCCGCGGGCCACTGACCGCCGGCGCCGCCGCCCGGCTCCGGCGAGAACGGCTGCGCGGCACCGAATCCCCCGCCCGGCGGCGGGTAGCCGTAGCCACCGCCCTGCGCGGGCGGGAACCCGTAACCACCGGGCTGCGCGGGCGGGAACCCGTAGCCGCCTGGCGCGGGGGGCCCCGGCGGGAACCCGTAACCGCCGCTCCCCGGGGCGGGCTCGGGCTGCGGGTTGCTGGGAGGATTCGTGCCGTCGGTCATGCCTGGGATGCTAAGTCACTGACCCGTACGGGCGTAGTGCCAGGGCACCACGGCCGGATTCCGACGCCGCCGTGGCACCGCGCCGGGGTGGCGCCGGTGCTTCCCGCAGCCCCCCGCACCCGGCCCCGGCGGCCCCTGCGCGTACGGGCCGCTGCGCGGGGCCTTCCCCCGCCCCGCCCCTTCCCGGCGTACCGAATCTGCGTCTCCGCCGCGTGGGGGGCTCCGCCCCGGACCCCGGTCCTCAAACGCCGGACGGGCTGGGGGCGCGGCCGGGCCGGCGGGGCCAGGGGCGCGGCGCAGCCGTCCCGCGGCGCCGCGGCGCCCTACGGGAGCTGGATCACCGGGAAGCTGCCCGTCGCCGTCGGGGCGTGTTCCGGGAGCCACAGGACGGCCACCGCCCCCGCCGCCGACCCGGGCGGACTGCCGGCCGAGCCCGCCACGTTGCGGAACGTCAGCCGCGCGCCCAGGACCCGCGCCTGCCCCTCCGCGATGGTCAGCCCGAGACCGTGGCCGACCCCCGCCCGGTCCGTCGAACCCGTGCGGAACCGGCTCGGGCCCTCGCGCAGGAGGGCCTCCGGGAAGCCCGGCCCGTGGTCGCGGACCCGGACGACCCGGCCCTCCACGTCGACCTGGATCGGCGGCTGCCCGTAACGGGCGGCGTTGGCCAGCAGGTTCCCCAGGATCCGCTCGAGCCGGCGCGGGTCGGTGCTGACGATCTCGTCCGCGACCACCCGCACCGAAGCCTCCGGCATCAGCGCCTTCACCCGGCGGCTCACGAACTCGCCCAGCGCCACGTCCTGGAGCTCGGCCCGCTCGGACGCACTGTCCAGCCGGGCCACCTCCAGTACGTCCTCGACGAGCGCGCGCAGCGCCTGCGCCCGGTCCCGCACCAGCTCCGTCGGCCGTCCCGGAGGCAGTAGTTCCGCCGCCGTGAGCAGGCCCGTCACCGGGGTGCGCAGCTCGTGCGCGATGTCCGCGGTGACCCGCCGCTCGGCCTCCAGCCGCTGCTGGAGCGCATCGGCCATGGCATCGACGGCCCGCGCGAGGTCGTCGGTCTCGTCGCGTACGACGCCCCCGACCGCGTCCCGCACCCGCACCTCCGGGTCCCCGTGCGCGACCCGCTGCGCGGCCGCCGCGGCCTTGCGCAGCCTGCGCGAGATCTGCCCGCCGATGAGCACGCCGAGCGCCGAGCCGCCGATGACCACGGCGAGGGAGCCGACGACGAGGGCCCGGTCCAGGTCGCGCACCATGTTGGCGCTCTCCCGGAACTGCGTGTGCAGCGACAGCACCTGCCCGTTCCCGAGCGGTACGGCCGCCCACACCTCCGGCAGCCCGTGCGGGTTCTCCTGCACGAAGGTGCCGCGCCGCCCGGACCGCGCCTTCTCGCGCAACTGCGCGGGCAGCTCGGGGTCGTTGACCTTGGCGCCCATCATGGGCCGGCGCCCCGAGTCGGTGTTGCGGGAGATGAACTGGACGCGGTCCAGCTGCACCTCACGGGCGCTCTCCAGCATCGAAACCCGGGCAGCACTGTGCACCACGAGGCTCAGTGCGACGGCGGTGAGCGCGCCGACGGCCGCGATGGCGAGGGTGATCTTCCAGCGGATCCCCGTCCGGAGGGTGAACCGTCTCATGCCTTGAGTTTGTATCCGAAGCCCCGGACCGTCTCGATCCGGTCCTGCCCGATCTTGGTGCGCAGCCGCTGGACGTGGACGTCGACGACGCGGGTGTCGCCGCCCCAGTCGTAGTCCCAGACCCGCTCCAGCAGGCGGTCGCGCGACAGCACGGTGCCGGGCGCGGAGGAGAACTCCAGCAGCAGCCGCATCTCGGTGGGGGTCAGGGCCACCGGGGCGCCCGCCTTCCGCACCTCCATGCCCTCGGTGTCGACCTCCAGGTCACCGAAGGACAGCACCCCGCGCTCCCCGTCCGGGCCGTCGGCATCGTTGGCCGGCCCGCCGTTCCGGTCGCCGCCGGAGTGGTCGAAGCGGCGCAGCACGGCGCGGATGCGGGCGACGAGCACGGACCCGTCGAAGGGCTTGGTGACGTAGTCGTCGGCGCCCGCCTCCAGGCCCAGCACCACGTCGATGGAGTCGGCGCGCGCCGACAGCATGATCACGGGGACGGTGGACTCGTCGCGGATGCGGCGGCACAGGCTCACGCCGTCCATGCCGGGGACCATCACGTCGAGCAGGGCGATGTCGGGCCGGTTGGCCCGGAAGGACTCCAGGCCGGACAGCCCGTCGGGCATGGCCGTGACCATGAACCCGTCGCGCTCCAGCGCCAGGGTCGTGGCCTCACGGATGACGTCGTCGTCCTCGACGAACAGGACATGGGTCTCGGCCATGCGGAAGCCTCGCCTCAGTTCTTCTGGGTCTGTGCCGGGGCAGGCTGGGCCCCGCCGTCGACCACGTTGCTGTACTCCGAGTGGACCCGGTCCTGCTCGGTGAACTTCTGCCCGTTCCAGTGGTACGTGATCACGTCCTCCCCCGACGGATACGCGAGCGCGTCGCTCTTCGCGTACACCTGCTTCGTGACCACCAGGTCGCCCCGGTCGATCTCCGCGTACAGGGGCGGCTGCTCGTCCGAGAACACATTCTCGTACTTGCCGCCCTCGGAGCGGTACACGTACGAGCCGCGGCCGAGCGCATCGGCGCAGGAAAGGACGTTCACGACGATGTCGACGACCGGGCTCCCGGTGACCTTCCCGTAGCTCACGTCCACCGGGTACTCGTTGGCCGAGCAGGGCTTGAGGTCCCGCTTGACCGCGGCGCTGACCTTGGGGTCCGCCATCAGCAGCTTGACGGGGTCGACCTTCTTCAGGGCCTGGCCGAACGGGGCGGCGGACGGCGAGGAGGGGTCCTCCACGTCCCTGGACGAGGAGGCCTCGGGCGCCGTGGGCGAGGTGGACGCCGCGGGCTCCGCCGTGCCGGCCTTGGCCACGGCGTCACTGCGGGCGGGGCCGCCGTCGCGCAGGCCGGTGCCTCCGGTGGAGCAGCCGACCGCGAACACGGCAGTGCCGACGAGGACGATCGCCCCCGCCGACATCAGGACCAGAGAACTCCCGGGCAAGCCCGTCGGACCCCTGTTGTGGCCGTTCAGGCCGCGCACCGCTCACGCCCCTCGTACCGGATGGTGTGGTCACCGCGCTCCAGCGCGCGCATGTCCAGATCCCGGCTCTCCAGTTCCTGGCGGAGACGGGCCAGCGCGCGGTGCAGTGTGCTCTTCACCGTACCGGCAGACATCCCGAGCGCGGCAGCGGTCTCCTCGGTGCTCATCTGCTCCCAGTGTCGCAGCACGACCACGCTGCGCTGTTTGGGCGCGAGCACCTTGAGGATGTCCATGAGCAGCGCGCGGTCGGCGCGCTGGTCGGAGCCGTCCTCGACGGAGGCGTCGGGCAGCTGCTCGGTGGGGACCTCTTCCAGCTTGCGGGCGCGCCACCACTCGGTACGGGTGTTGATCATGACCCGGCGGAGGTAGGCGTCGGCCAGCGACTTGTCCGCGATGCCGTCCCAGCGGCCGTAGGTGCGGACGAGCGCGGTCTGCAGGAGGTCCTGCGCGTCCGTCGGGTCCGGGACGAGGCGCCGGGCACTGCGCAGCAGGGCGTCCTGCCGGGTGCGTACGTACTCTTCGAATTCGAGTACATCGCCGTGCGCCATCTCAACCGCCTCCGCTGCCGTCCGCCCGCTCATCCGCTGTCTTACGGATCCGAAGGTACGGACGGGTTGTCACGGCACTGTGCGGTCCAGACCTCGGTGGGCGCACGGACACCCATAGGTTGTGTAACAGCGGCTGTGAGCTGGGGTTTCACGGCAGAAACGGAATGGTTGAGTCAGCTACCAATGTGGTGGCGGCGGGCTGTTGACGGGCCTTCGGATCCCGTCGCCACCACGTCACCCGGCGGTCACCCGGCGGTCATCCGGCCGCCGGCCTCACGTCACATCCGCCCGCCGGCCTCACGTCATCGGCAGCCGGTACAGGGATCCCGCGAGGGGCTCCACCAGCCCGTCCGACACCAGCCCGTCCAACGCCCGGGCCCGCTGCACCGGCTCGTCCCAGACCGTGTCGAGCACGGCCTGCGGTACGGGCCCGACCGCCTCCCGGAGCACGGCCAGCAGCCTGCCGCGCACCTGCCGGTCCGTTCCCGCGTACGTCTGCCCGCGCCGCGGCGGTCCCTCGTGCGCCGGCTTCCCGGCGAGCCGCCAGGCGCACAGGCCGGCCACCGGGCAGCGGGCGCAGTCCGGGTTCTTGGCCGTGCACACCAGCGCGCCGAGCTCCATCGAGGCCGCCGCCCAGCGGGCCGCGGTCTCCTCGTCCTCCGGGAGCAGCTCCCGGGCCAGGCGCCGCTCGGCGGCCGTGGTCGCGTTCGGCGGGTACTCGACCCCGGTGGCGGTGCGCGCGAAGACCCGCCGCACGTTCGTGTCGAGCACGGCGTGCCGCTGCCCGTACGCGAAGGAGGCCACGGCGGCCGCCGTGTACTCGCCGATCCCGGGCAGCGCGAGGAGCTGCGCGTGCTCGCTCGGCACGTCGCCGCCGTGCCGCTCCGTTATCGCGACGGCCGCGCCGTGCAGCCGCAGGGCCCGGCGCGGGTAGCCGAGCCGCCCCCAGGCCCGTACGGCCTCGCCGGGAGCCTCGGCGGCCAGGTCGGCGGGGCGCGGCCAGCGGGCGATCCACTGCTCGTAGACCGGCAGGACCCGGCTGACGGGGGTCTGCTGGAGCATGAACTCGCTGACCATCACCCCCCAGGGGCCGGCCTCGGGGCGGCGCCAGGGCAGGTCGCGGGCGTTCTCGTCGAACCACGCGATGACGGGGGAGTGCAGCGCGTGGGGGGCGGTCTGGGATGCGGCGCGGGGTGCGGAAGCGGAAGCAGTCATGGCAGACGGCATCCTGGCACGTTTCGGGCTAGGCCGCCGGGCCCGGACCGGTGAACCAGACAGCGGCGCGGAGCCGGCTCGCCCGCATGGCGGCGACGACCGCACCGGCGGGACCGGCGAGTCCGAGGACGAAGGCGGCGGCCAGCGAACCGCCCACGAGCAGCCCGACCGCCACGTCGTGCGGATAGTGCACGCCGACGTAGACGCGGGAGAAGGCCATCAGCAGGGCGAGCGGCACGGTCAGGAGCGCCAGCCGGGGCACGGCGAGGGCCAGCGCGACCGCGGCGGCGCCGGCGAGGGCGGCGTGGTTGCTCGGGAAGGACCAGTCCCCGGGCGCGGGGCACGTGATGAGCGGAGCCGCAGCCCCGGCGACGGCGCGGCAGGGACGTTCCTCGTCCACGGCCGACTTCAGGGCCTCCGAGGCGACGTACGCGACCGCGGTGGCCAGTGGCGCGAGCACGGCGAGCGCCACCGGGCGGGGGCCGCCCGTGCGCCCGCGCGAACGCCACCAGACGGATATGAAGAGGAGCCCGAAGAGGAGGAGTCCGTACTCGGTCCAGACCTCGAACGCCGACTGCATCCAGGTGGGGCTGGAGTGGGCGAAGTCGGTGATGTGGCGGTAGAGGTCCGAGCTGTCCATGGTGACGGACGGTACCGACGGGGAGGTGAGCCCGGCGTCAGATGCTTGGCCGATTCCGGCCCACCGGGATTCCTCCCGCAGGATGATCATCGGCAAATCGAGCCTGTCGCGCGGCATGTGGGGCACTGATCAGGCCGCGAACTCTCGTAAGGTTCCGTTCGTGGGATCTCTGCGCAATCCGGTCGGGCCGCTCCCCTCCTCCATCTACTGGCGACGGAGGGCTGTGCTGGCGTCCGTCGTCGCGCTCCTCGCGCTCCTCGCCGTATGGACCGTCAGTTCCGGTGGGGGCAGGACGAGTACGAACGGCAAGGGCCAGAAGGGCCCCGACACCGTCACCACCATCACCCCCGGCCCCTCCGGCACGGGACCCGCGATCGGCACCGCCCCGGGCGGCCGTACGGAGTCCTCCGGCGGCGGCTCCGCAGGCTCCGAGGGCGGCACGGGCGGCGGTTCGGGCGGCACGGGCGGCTCGGGCAAGAACGGGGACCCGGGCGCCGGCAAGGGCGCCGGCGGAGCTTCCGGTTCCGGCGGCTCGGCGGCCGTACCGGCGGACTCCCCGCTCATCACGTGCGCGCCGGGTGCGCTGCAGTGGGAGGTCAAGAGCGTGAAGAACGAGTACGAGGCGAACGAGAAGCCCCGCCTCGAACTCGTCACCCGCAACATCTCCGGCAGCACCTGCAAGGTCGATCTCGGCCCGAAGCAGGCGGTCCTGACCATCCTTCAGGCGACCACGAGCAAGGCGGTCTGGTCCTCGGCGGACTGCCCGACGGGCGCGGGCAACGCGTACTTCCGGGTCCCGGCGGGAGGCGAGACGAAGCAGCCGCTGGAGTGGGACCGGCGCTTCAGCGCGCCCGACCAGTGCGCTTCGCCTCCGGCGGGGTCTGCGGTGCCGGACACGTACGTGGTCGAGGTCAAGGCGCCGGGCATGCCGGTGGCCCGAACCTCCTTCGTCCTGAAGCAGGACTAACCCCGCCGGGCCTCGGCCCGGACCCCGCAACCCCTGGGCCGTCGCCCCGGTACCCCGCCCCCGGTACCCCGCCCCCGGGGCTCCGCCCCCGGGCACCCCGTGGCCCTGCTGTCCGAACCCGCCTGCGGCTCCGCTTCCCGGGCTCTGCCCGGACCCGCTCCTCAAACGCCGGAGGGGCTGGGTTGTGCCGGGCGGAGCCCCGGCAGCGGCGCGGCCGAACAGGCATGGCCGATCCAGCCCTCCGGCGCCCGAGGCGCGGGGTGCGGGGCGTAGCTCCGGCAGCGGCGGGCAAGCCGAAGCGGAGGCGGCCGCGGCGGGAGGGTTAGACGTACCGCTCGAGGATGGACGACTCCGCCAGGCGGGACAGCCCCTCGCGGACACTCCGCGCCCGCGCCTCGCCGACGCCGTCGACCGTCTGCAGGTCGTCCACCGAGGCCGCCAGCAGCTTCTGCAGCCCGCCGAAGTGCTCGACCAGCCGCTCGATGATGGCCCCCGGCAGCCGGGGGATCTTCGCCAGCAGCCGGTAGCCCCGCGGGGACACCGCCGAGTCCAGGGTCTCCGGCGAGCCGGTGTAACCCAGCGCCCGCGCCACGATCGGCAGTTCCAGCAGCTCCGCGTGCGTCAGCGAGTCCAGCTCGGACAGCGCCTCGTCCACCGTGCGGGAACGCTTCGCCGTCGGCTCCGGCACGTAGTCCCGGATGACCAGCTCCCGCTCCTGCTCGATACCGACCGTCAGCTCGTCCAGCTGGAGCGACAGCAGTCGCCCGTCCGTGCCCAGTTCGACCACGTACTCGGCGATCTCGGTCGCGATCCGGCGGACCATTTCCAGCCGCTGCGCGACCGCCGTCACGTCGCGGACCGTGACCAGGTCCTCGATCTCCAGCGCCGACAGCGTGCCCGCGACCTCGTCGAGGCGGAGCTTGTACCGCTCCAGCGTGGCCAGCGCCTGGTTCGCGCGGGACAGGATCGCCCCGGACTCCTCCAGGACGCGCCGCTCGCCGTCCACGTACAGCGCGATCAGCCGCATGGACTGGGAGACCGACACCACGGGGAAACCGCACTGCTTCGAGACGCGGTCCGCGGTCCGGTGACGGGTGCCCGTCTCCTCCGTCGGGATCGACGCGTCCGGCACCAGCTGCACGCCGGCCCGCAGGATCTTGGTGATGTCCTTGTCGAGGATGAGCGCGCCGTCGAGCTTGCACAGCTCGCGCAGCCGGGTCGCGGTGAACTCCACGTCCAGGACGAAACCGCCGGTGCACATCGCGTCGACGGTCTTGTCCATGCCGAGGACGATGAGCCCGCCGGTGTTGCCGCGGACGATCCGTTCGAGGCCGTCACGCAGCGGCTGACCAGGGGCGACCGCGCTCAGCGAGGCGCGCATCAACGCCTCGTGCTTGGAGCTCGCGCCGGACTTCCCGGGTGCTGCTGCCCCGTCCTTGGCTGCCACTGCACTCCTCCGGTCGCGGGTTGCGCCGCCTGCCTCCGGCCGGGCGGACCATCCAGAAGTCTACCGGCGCGCGCTGCGGGCCCGCCGTGGCTTGGCCAGGTAGGGCCCCGCGGGGCCCCGTACGGATGCCCTGACCAGGGGGTCCGTACGGGACAGGGCGCCGGTGGCCGGGCGGTGGCGGGTAGTGGTGGCCGGGTGCTGGCCGGTCAGCGGTGGCCGGGCGGTGCCTCAGTCCGCGGCCCGCTCCTTCGCCGGCGTACGGGACCTGCCGCGCGGCAGGACCCGCAGCGCATCGCCCATGTCGGCGACCTCGATCACCTTCATCCCGGCCGGCACCTTCCCCGGATCGGCCGGCACCAGTGCGTGCGTGAACCCGAGCCGGTGCGCCTCCGCGAGCCGCCGCTGCACGCCGGTCACGCGCCGCACCTCGCCCGCCAGCCCGACCTCCCCGATGGCCACCAGGTTCTTCGGGAGCGGGACGTCGCTGGCGGCGGAGGCCAGGGCGAGCGCGATCGCCAGGTCGGCGGCCGGTTCGGTGAGCTTCACCCCGCCCACCGTCGCGCTGTAGATGTCGCGCTTGCCGAGCGCCGTGATCCGGCCGCGCTGCTCCAGCACCGCCAGCATCATCGAGACGCGCGAGGTCTCCAGACCCGAGGTGGTGCGCCGCGGGGAGGGGATCTGCGAATCCACCGTCAGCGCCTGCACCTCGGCGACCAGCGGGCGCTTGCCCTCCAGGGTCACCGTCAGGCAGGTACCGGGAACGGCCTCGGCGCGCCGGGTCAGGAACAGCCCGCTCGGGTCGGCGAGCCCGGTGATCCCCTCGTCGTGCAGTTCGAAGCAGCCCACCTCGTCGGTGGCGCCGTACCGGTTCTTGACCCCGCGCACGAGCCGGAGCCGGGCGTGCCGGTCGCCCTCGAAGCTCAGCACCACATCGACCAGGTGCTCCAGCAGCCGGGGACCGGCGATGGCCCCCTCCTTGGTCACGTGGCCGACGAGGAGCGTGGACATGGCGCGCTCCTTGGAGGCCCTGATCAGCGCGCCGGCCACCTCGCGGACCTGCGCCATCCCGCCGGGCGCGCCGTCGATCTCGGGCGAGGCGACGGTCTGTACGGAGTCCAGGACGAGGAGGGAGGGCTTCACCGCGTCCAGGTGCCCGAGCACGGCGGACAGATCGGTCTCGGCCGCCAGGTACAGGTGGTCGCTCAGCGCATTGATCCGGTCGGCGCGCAGCCGCACCTGGCTCGCCGACTCCTCGCCCGTGACGTACAGCGTGCGGTGCTCGTCGCTCGCCGCCTTCGCCGCGACGTCCAGCAGCAGCGTCGACTTCCCGACGCCCGGCTCCCCGGCGAGCAGCACGACGGCGCCCGGCACGAGCCCGCCGCCGAGGACGCGGTCCAGCTCGTCCACGCCGGTGCTGCGCGCGGCCGCCGTCCGCCCATCGACCTGCGCGATCGGCAGCGCGGCCGCCGACACCCGCCCGGCGGCGGTGGTCCGCACGGCGGGCGCGCCCATCTCCTCGACGGTGCCCCACGCCTGGCATTCGGGGCACCGGCCGAGCCATTTCGCGGTCGTCCAGCCGCACTCGGAGCAGCGGTAGGACGGCCGGTCCTTGGCGGATGAACGAGATGTACGGGCAGCCATGCCGCAACGGTAGCCCCCGGCGCCGACACCGGGGCCCCGGGTGCGGGACCGGGCGGCCGTCCAGGGGGCGCGCCCGGAGCCGTCAGGGCCGCTGTCAGTGCCGTACCGATCTGTTCACCCATAAGGGCTAAATGTGCTGAAGGCTTCCAGGGCGTCACGGGCATGCCGCCTACGGTCGCCAGGTGAACAGCAGCCACCAGGCACACCCCTCACCGCGCACCGGCGCACACCGGGCGCACGGGCGCGCCCCTCTCGACGCGGAGCAGCCGCCCGCCTTCCGGCACGAGCCCTACCTGGACGGCCTGTTCACGTACTGCCTGTCGGTGCTGTGCGACCACGACACCGCCACCGACGTGCTCGGCGACGTCCTCGCCGTGGCCGAGCGGCACCCCGGCCGCTGTCCCCACGAGGGGGACCGGCGGGCCTGGCTGTACGCCCTCGCCCGCTGGGGCTGCCTGCGCAGGCTCGCGGAGCAACGGCGCACGCGGCAGGGCGCGCATTCCGCCCGGCGCGCGCCGGAGCACACTCGGCAAGGCCGTGCGCCGGGTGGTGACGGGGGCCCGGACCCCGCGACGCCCGCTCACCGCCCCCTTGACGTCAGCGCCTACCGGCGTACCGAGCTGGCCCGGCTCGCCTGGCCCGAGGCCGCCGGCACCACACCCGAACAGCGCGAGGCCCTCGAACTCGCCGTCCGCCACCGCCTCGGCGTCAGCGAACTCGCCGCCGTCCTGGGTACGCCCCCCGCCGCCGCCCGCGAACTGCTGACCGGCGCCGCCTGCGAGGTGGAACGCACCCGCGCCGCCCTCGCCGTCGTCGAAACCGGCAACTGCCCGGCGGTCTCCCGCCTCACCGGCGACGACGCCGGGGCCGGCGGGGCCGGGGGAGCGGGCTCGTACCGCGGTGGGTACGGCGGGTCCGGGAGCGGGTCCGGGGGCGGCCTCGGTGGTGGGCTCGGTGGTGGGGGAGTGCTCCTCTCCAGCAGCCTGCGCGCCGAACTCGTACGCCACGTCGACGACTGCCCGCGCTGCCGCCGCGTCGCCGAACGCGTGGGCGCGGGCGCCCCCTGGCCCGGCTCCGGCGGCATCGACCCGGTCGGCCTCCCGCTCGTCCCGGCACCCCGCACCGCCGTCCACGCCGCGATGCTCAGCGCCGGCCGCAGCGGCCGCAGCCGCGGCCCGGGCCCGCGCTTCGACCGGACCGGCTTCCCGATGGACCCCAAGGACCGCGCCGCCCGCCGCGACCGGCTGCGCGCCCGCGCCGTGACCACCACCGTCGTCGCCACCGTCGTCGCGGCCCCGGTGCTGGCGCTGTGGGCGGCCTACCGGGGGGCGCCCAGCACGGCCGAGCCCATCGGCGGCACCTCCGCCCGCATCTCCGCGAGCGAGTCGGAACTGCCGACGGCCCGTACCGACGGCCACCCGCTGGCCGCGTACGAGAACGCCGGGAACACCGCCGCCACCACCGGCGAATCCGGCTTCGCCCCGGGCAGCGCGGACCCCGACGTCTCCGTCGAGGTGATCAGCAGCGGCCCCCCGGTGGACCGGGCCGGGACCGCCGGGCGGCTCACCGTGGCCGCGTCCTCGCACGGCAGCACCACCGTGCTCACCCTCACCGCCGCCGGGGGCGCCCCGGTGGACTGGCGGCTGTGGTCCGACGCGCCCTGGCTGCGCGCGAGCCGTACGGCGGGCACGCTGGCCCCAGGAGAATCGGTCACCCTGACCATCGCCGTGGACCCGGAGGCCCAGCCCGTGGGCGCCTGGAGGGCCCGGGTGGGCGTGGACCCGGGCGGCACCGTGGTCTCCATCCAGGGCCGGGGCCGCCCGGCGCCGCAGCCCACCCCGACGCCGACGCCGACCCCCGCGCAGTCCGAGACCCCGCGGCCGACGCCCACCCCGACCCCGACGCCGCCCGAGACCCCGACGCCGTCCGAGAGCCCGCCGGGATCCCCGACCCCGACGCCCGAGCCGACGGCGACCGGGCCGGGGCCGGGCGCAACGGCCTCCCCGGGACCGGCACCGGGGCCGTGAGCGGGGGCGCGAGCGGGCGCGGGGGCGGGGTGGTGGGCGCCGGGTGAGTGGGCGCCGGTGGGTGGGTGCCGGTCGGGGCGCCGTGAGCGGCCGCTCCGCCTAGGCGGGGTCCGCCGGGTGCGGAGCCATCGGCAGCAGCGAGGCAAGCCGCGCCTCGCACAGCTCCACCAGGGCCGCGTACCCCTCCTTGCCCATCAGCTCGGTCAGCTCCGCCTTGTACGACTCGTACACCGGCTTGCCCGCGCCGTGCGCCGAGGTGGCCGACGTGCACCACCAGTGCAGGTCGTGGCCGCCGGGGCCCCAGCCGCGGCGGTCGTACTCGCCGATGGACACCTGGAGCACGCGGGTGTCGTCCGGCCGGTCGATCCAGTCGTACGTACGGCGGATCGGCAGCTGCCAGCACACGTCCGGCTTGGTCTCCAGCGGCTCCTTGCCCTCCCGCAGCGCGAGGATGTGCAGCGAGCAGCCGGCCCCGGCCGCGAAACCGGGCCGGTTCAGGAAGATGCAGGCGCCGTCCCAGCGGCGGGTCTGCTTCTCCCCGTCGTCGTCGAACTGCGTCCAGCCCGTCTCGCTGCCGACGTCGTGGAACTGCCACAGCTCCGGCGTCAGCCGCGCCACGTGCTCGGCGACCCGCTTCTCGTCGTCGTCGTCGGAGAAGTGCGCGCCCAGCGTGCAGCAGCCGTCGTCGGCCCGGCCCGCCTGGATGCCCTGGCAGCCGCTGCCGAAGATGCAGGTCCAGCGGGAGGTCAGCCAGGTCAGGTCGCACCGGAAGACCTGTTCCGGATCGGCGGGGTCGGGGAACTCCACCCAGGCCCGGGGGAAGTCCAGGCCCTTCTCGTCCGCGTCGGTGACCGCTACGGTCTGGTGCTTGCTGCTGGGGCTGCTCTTGGCCTTGCCCTTGCCCGCGTCCTTCTTCGACCGGGTCTTGTCGGCCTTCTTCATATTTGGCACAAACCCAAGCGTAAACGCCCCTTAGGAGACCCCTGAGCGTTCGCCGCAGTAGCGTTTCCCCCTATGAGACTCGGTGTCCTGGATGTGGGTTCGAATACGGTCCACCTGCTGGTGGTGGACGCGCACCCCGGCGCGCGCCCCCTGCCCGCGCATTCGCACAAGGTGGAGATGCGGCTGGCGGAGCTGCTCGACGAGGGTGGCGCCGTCACTCCCGAGGGCATAGAGCGTCTGATCGCCGTCCTGGCGGATGCGGTGCAGGCTGCCGAGGACAAGGGCTGCGAGGACGTCCTCCCGTTCGCGACCAGCGCCGTGCGCGAGGCCACGAACGCGGACGAGGTCCTGGCGCGGGTCAAGGCCGAGGTCGGCATCGAGCTCCCCGTGCTCAGCGGCGACGACGAGGCCCGGCTGACCTTCCTCGCGGCACGCCGCTGGTTCGGCTGGTCGGCGGGGAAGCTGCTGGTCCTCGACATCGGCGGCGGCTCCCTGGAGATCGCGTTCGGCATCGACGAGGACCCGGACGCCGCCGTCTCCCTCCCGCTGGGCGCGGGCCGCCTCACGGCGGGCTGGCTCCCCGGCGACCCGCCGGACCCGCTGGACATCCGCTCCCTGCGCAGGCACGTGCGCGCGGAGATCGCCCGGACGGTCGGCGAGTTCAGCCGCTTCGGCGCGCCGGACCACGTCGTGGCGACCTCGAAGACCTTCAAGCAGCTGGCCCGCATCACGGGCGCGGCCCGCTCGGCGGAGGGCCTGTACGTCCAGCGCGACCTCACCCGCAAGTCCCTGGAGGAGTGGGTCCCGCGCCTGGCCGCGATGACCACGGCCCAGCGCGCGGCCCTCCCGGGCGTCTCGGAAGGCCGGGCGAACCAGCTCCTGGCGGGCGCGCTGGTCGCGGAGGGCGCGATGGACCTGTTCGGCGTGGACGCCCTGGAAATCTGCCCGTGGGCCCTGCGGGAGGGCGTCATCCTGCGCCGCCTGGACCACCTGCCTACGCCGGAGGCGGGGGCTTAGGGGGCTTAGGGGGGCTTAGGGGGCGCGGGTGTGGGGCGGGGTGTGTACAGGTTCATGCGCGTGCGGGGCCTTCACCCCCCCTGGCACCCCGCTCTGGGCCGGTGGTTGCCCACCCGCCCCCTCGGCGTCGGGGGGAGCGCCCGGGTAGTCCTGCGGGGCGGGGCCGAGGGTGAGGGGGTCGAGCCTCTCGGAATCAGAGAGGCCTGGGGGTCTCCCGTCAGTCCCATCGTCCTTCCGTGTCGGGCCGGTCCCTCAAGGGCACTCCCTTCGGTCGTGTCGCTTCGCGACGGCCTTCGGCCGCCCTTGACCGACCGTCCCGCCCCGGAAAGACAAAGGACTGCCGGGAAACCCCCAAGGGAACGGGACGGGTCAGAAGACGAGAGACGCCCGTGTCAGGGATGTCCGCCCCGGCTTCGGCGGGGGCGCGTGAGATCGCTACGCGCTTCTCGCCGAAGGCGTCCGCGGCCCGTCTGGGGCCGGTCATGAGCCGCGACAGATCGCTACGCGCTTCTCGCCGAAGGCGTCCGCGGCTCGTCTGGGGCTGATCGGGCGGATCGGGCGGATCGGGCAGGTGGAGGGGTAACGGGGACGGCCGCGGGGGTTGAAACAGCCTGCCGGAGGGGCTGAAAGGCGTGAAACCTCGGACTGTCTGAGCTGTATCCGGGTCAGAGCGAAAGCCTCGCCACGAACCGACCCCCAAATCCTCCCAATTGGGGCAATCTGACTCCTCTTTTCGGCTGCCCGGCCGCCTGACGTGAGTACAGCTCGGCATGACCGCTGTTTCTGCCCAGGACGGCGGTCGGACGCCGTCATCGAGGAGCGCGTAGCGATCTGGGGCGATACCAGCCCCGGACGGGCCGCAGACGCCGAGAAATGAGGAGCGCGTAGCGATTTGACGCGCCTGTCGGGGCTGGGGGTCCTGTGGTCGAGGTTTGGGGGTGGGTGGCCGACTGCCCGGTGCGGATGGTGGCCTGGGAGGGCCCGAGGGGAGGGTGGGGGCCGGAGCAGGGCTGGACATCGCTGAGATGGCCGTTTGTCGTCGTCTCCCCCGGCCCGTTCTTTTGGGGGTTTCCCGGCAGTCCTTGTCTTTCCGGGGCGGGACGGCCTGTCAAGGGCGGCCGAAGGCCGTCGCGAAGCGACGCGACGACGAAGGAGGAGCGCCCTTGACAGGCCGTTTCGACACGGAAGGACTATGGGACTGACGGGAAAGCCCCAAGCCCTCTCTGATTCCGGCCGACTCGGACCCCGCCCACCGCCCCACCCCGCCGCACGGGACCGTTCGCCCCCGGTCCAGTCCCGCCGATGCCCCGAGCGTCCGTCAGGTCCGTCAGGCCCGTCAGGTCCGTCAGGCCCGTCAGGCCCGTCAGGCCCGTCAGGTCCGTCAGGTCCGTCAGGTCCGTCAGGCCTGGCCGCCGTACTCGTCGTGGCGGCGCAGCCAGTGGGTCTGTTCGCCGTCCTCGTGGCGGCCCAGCGGGGTACGGTCGAGGAGGCCGTAGTAGGCCATGGCGGGTTCGAGGCCGCGCGCGGTGGTGGTGTAGGTGCGGTGGACGCTGCCGTCCGACAGGGCGTAGCAGCTCATTCCGGGGGCTTCGGTGACGTAACCCAGCACGTCGGTGCCGGTCGCGGTCGCCATCTGGTGCACCGTCGGCGGGATCTCGCCCTCGAGGAACGGTCGCAGCTCCTCCTCGGTGTACTGGAATCCGAGGTCGCGGTGGAAGTCGCTGCCGCCGGCGGAGACCCAGTCGAAGCTCCAGCCCATCCGGTCGCGGTAGGCGAGGAGTTTGTCGACGGGGGCGCGGGAAGAGCAGATCAGGGTGACGTCACGGGCCCGGAGGTGGACCGCGTTGGGGTCGAGGGTGTCGGCGATCGAGGAGCAGACCGGGCAGCCGGCCTCGTAGGGCGGCCCGAACATGAAGTGGTAGACCAGGAGTTGCGAGCGGCCGTCGAAGAGGTCCGCGAGCTGCTTGGTGCCCCGGGCGGTCTCGAAGAGGTAGTCCTTCTCGACCGGGACCCAGGGGAGCTCCCGGCGCTTGCGGGCGAGCTCGTCGCCTTGGCGCGTGAGTTTCTTCTCCTCCACGAGCAGTTCCCGGCGGGCTTCGTCGAATTCCTCCTGGGTGCCGACCCTGTGCTCGGGCATTGCTTTTCCCTCCTGTGCGGGATCAAGCAGCAGCCGCAGGCCATGCCTCGGCCGTACTTCCACCGTACGCGCCGGGCCCCCGGGGGGAGGGAAGGCACCGCGCCCGCCCCTTACGCTGTCTCCGTGGCAGAACCAGTCCGTGTCCCGACCGCGAAAGTCGCCCTTTCCACGGCCTCCGTCTATCCGGAGTCGACGGCGACCGCCTTCGAGATCGCCGCGCGCCTCGGCTACGACGGCGTAGAGGTGATGGTCTGGACGGACCCGGTCAGCCAGGACGTGGACGCCCTGCGGCGGCTGTCCGAGCAGCATCAGGTGCCGATTCTGGCGGTGCACGCCCCGTGCCTGCTGATCACGCAGCGGGTGTGGTCGACGGATCCGTGGACGAAGCTCCAGCGGGCCCGGGCCGCCGCCGAGCGGCTGGGGGCGTCGACCGTGGTGGTGCATCCGCCCTTCCGGTGGCAGCGGCAGTACGCGCGGGAGTTCGTGGCCGGGATCTGGCGGATGGCCGACGAGACCGATGTGCGGTTCGCCGTCGAGAACATGTACCCGTGGCGGTACCGGGACCGCGAGATGCTCGCCTACGCCCCCGAGTGGGACGTGACGAAGGACGACTACCGGCATTTCACCGTCGACCTTTCCCACACGGCCACGGCGCGGACCGACGCCACCGCGATGATCGACCGGATGGGCGACCGGCTGGCCCACGTGCACCTCGCCGACGGAAACGGTTCGGCGAAGGACGAGCACCTGGTCCCGGGGCGCGGTACGCAGCCCTGCGCGGAGCTGCTCGAGCGGCTGGCCAGGACGTCGTTCGACGGGCACGTGGTCATCGAGGTGAACACGCGGCGGGCCATGTCCTCGGCGGAGCGGGAGGCCGACCTCGCCGAAGCGCTCGCCTTCACCCGGCTGCACCTCGCGACCCAGCACCGGCGGCACGAGGCCCGGCGGCCGTGAGCGAACCGGTGAAGCGGCGGCGCGGCCCCGGCCGCCCGCGGCAGGACGAGGCGGACGACGGTCCGGGCACCCAGGAGCGCATCCGGCTCGCCGCCCGGGAGGTGTTCGCGGAACGCGGGTACGACAAGACGTCCGTGCGCGGCATCGCCAAGGTGGCCGGCGTGGACCCGGCCCTGGTGCACCACTACTTCGGCAGCAAGGAAGACCTCTTCGCCGCCGCCATCGAGGTGAGCATGGAGCCCGCCCTGGTGGTCCCCGCGATCCTGGGCGAGGGGCCGGAGGGCATCGGGGAGCGGCTCGCCCGCTACTTCCTGGGGGTGTGGGAGAACCCGGTCACGCGGGTCCCGCTGCTCGCCGTCATCCGCTCCGCGCTCACCCACGAAGCCGCCGCGAAGGTGCTGCGCGGGCTGGTGCTGCGCCGGGTGCTGGAGCGGGTCGCCGTCGCGCTCGACGTACCCGATCCGACCTTCCGGGCGGAGCTGGCCGCCTCCCACATGGTCGGCATCGCGATCCTGCGGTACGTGGTGCGGGTCGAGCCGCTGGCCTCGGCGGATCCGGAGGCCATCGTGGCCCTGGTGGCGCCG
Source organism: Streptomyces sp. NPDC085524 (assembly GCF_044541755.1). Lineage (NCBI taxonomy): Bacteria > Bacillati > Actinomycetota > Actinomycetes > Kitasatosporales > Streptomycetaceae > Streptomyces > Streptomyces sp. NPDC085524. The sequence goes on along the minus strand of NZ_JBITTH010000006.1, from coordinate 9,614 downwards.
ACGCTGCAGCGGTACCTGACCGAGGCGTGAACCTGCCCGAAGAGTGACCCTCTCGTCCCGGGATCCGGACGCGCAGTCCGGATCGCGAGCAGGGGGCGTAGCCTCGTAGCTGAGCCATATCCGCAGTCGCGGCTGACCGTACAGCCGCACTCATGGGGAGTGAACCATGCCCGAGCTGAGGTCCCGCACCGTCACCCACGGCCGCAACATGGCGGGCGCACGCGCCCTAATGCGTGCTTCGGGCGTAGCGAGCGAGGACATCGGCAAGCCGATCATCGCGGTCGCCAACTCGTTCACCGAGTTCGTCCCCGGGCACACGCACCTGGCGCCGGTCGGGCGCATCGTCTCCGACGCCATCCGCGCCGCCGGTGCCATCCCGCGCGAGTTCAACACCATCGCGGTCGACGACGGCATCGCCATGGGCCACGCCGGCATGCTCTACTCCCTGCCCTCCCGCGACCTGATCGCGGACAGCGTGGAGTACATGGTCGAGGCGCACTGCGCCGACGCCCTGATCTGCATCTCGAACTGCGACAAGATCACCCCCGGCATGCTGATGGCCGCCATGCGCCTCAACATCCCGGTCGTGTTCGTCTCCGGCGGCCCGATGGAGGCCGGCCAGGCGACGCTGGTGGACGGCACCGTCCGCAAGCTCGACCTGATCGACGCCATGGTCGACGCGGCGAACGAGAACGTCTCCGACGAGGACGTGCTGCGCATCGAGGAGAACGCCTGTCCCACCTGCGGCAGCTGTTCCGGCATGTTCACCGCCAACTCGATGAACTGCCTCGCCGAGGCCATCGGCCTGGCCCTCCCCGGCAACGGCTCGACGCTCGCCACGCACACCGCCCGCCGCGCCCTGTACGAGGAGGCCGGCCGTACGGTCGTCGAGATCACCAAGCGGTACTACGAGCAGGACGACGCCTCCGTCCTGCCCCGCAACATCGCCTCCCGCGAGGCCTTCGAGAACGCCATGGCCCTCGACATCGCCATGGGCGGCTCCACGAACACGATCCTGCACCTGCTGGCCGCGGCCCAGGAAGCCGGTCTGGACTACGACCTCAAGGACATCGACGCCGTCTCGCGCCGCGTCCCCTGCCTGGCGAAGGTCGCGCCGAACGTGGCGCCCGGCGGCACGTACTACATGGAGGACATCCACCGGGCCGGCGGCATCCCCGCCATCCTCGGCGAGCTGCACCGCGGCGGCCTCCTGAACAAGGACGTCACCTCCGTCCACTCCGCCAACCTGGAGGACTGGCTGGCGAAGTGGGACGCCCGCTCCGGCACCGCCTCCGAGGAGGCCATGGAGCTGTGGCACGCCGCCCCCGGCTGCGTCCGCTCCGCCACCGCCTTCTCCCAGTCCGAGCGCTGGGAGAGCCTCGACCTCGACGCCGAGGGCGGCTGCATCCGCTCCGTCCAGCACGCGTACTCCAAGGACGGCGGCCTGGCCGTCCTCAAGGGCAACCTCGCCGTCGACGGCTGCGTGGTCAAGACGGCCGGCGTCGACGAGTCGATCTGGACGTTCGAGGGCCCGGCGGTCGTCTGCGAGTCGCAGGACGAGGCCGTCGACAAGATCCTCCGCAAGGAGATCAAGGCGGGCGACGTCGTCGTCATCCGCTACGAGGGCCCGCGCGGCGGCCCCGGCATGCAGGAGATGCTCTACCCGACCTCCTTCCTCAAGGGCCGCGGCCTCGGCAAGGTTTGCGCGCTGGTGACGGACGGCCGCTTCTCCGGCGGCACCTCCGGCCTCTCCATCGGCCACGCCTCCCCGGAGGCGGCCTCGGGCGGCACCATCGCGGTCGTGGAGGACGGCGACCGGATCCGCATCGACATCCCGAACCGCTCGATCGAGCTCCTGGTGGACGAGGCCACGCTGGCGGCCCGCCACGAGGCCCTGGGCGGCGTCTACGCCCCGAAGGACCGCGACCGCACGGTCTCGGCGGCCCTGCGCGCGTACGCCGCGATGGCCACCAGCGCCGACAAGGGCGCGGTCCGCGACGTCACCCGCCTGGGCTGACCCGCCGCACCCCCTCCGAACCCCGCCGGGCGCATCACCACCCGGCGGGGTTCGCCGCATCCACGGCGAACACGGTCCCGTCGGGCGCAGACGCACAAACCCGCCCCCCGGTCACCACGGGCGCGGGGAGCGTCGCACTGACGCCGCCTCCGCCGCCGCCCATCCGCGCCTTCGTCTGCCCCACCAGCTGCCCCGCCTTCGCGTCGACGGCCAGGAGCCTCCCGTCCGACGCGGTCAGGAACAGCCGCCCGTCCGCGAACACCGGCCTGGAGGCGGCGGCGACACCGGTCTCCAGACGCCACTGCTCCTTGTCGGCGCCGACGGCGACGAGACCGCCCCTCACCTCGAAGACGTACACCGTGCCGTCCGGGCCCACCGACGCGTCCACCTCGTCGAGCGGAGTCGTCAGCCGCAACCGGTGCACCGCATGGGTCCCGCCGTCCACCCGTACGATCCCGCCCGTCCTGGTACCGGCGTCGTTCTCCAGCAGGTACAGGGCACCGCCCGCCGTGCCGACCGGCCGGAGCCTTCCGGCGCTCCGGACCTGCCAGCGAGCGGCCCCGGTCGCCGGGTCCACCTCGGCGACCCGGGACGACCTGCCGTCGGCTTCCGGCGTCGACACGTAGAGCGCGGGCGCGCCCGCCTGCCCCGGGCCGCCCCACCAGACGGAGCCCGACCCGCCGACCTGCTTCGTCCAGCGCGGGGCGCCGGTCGCCGGGTCGAGGGCGGTGAGGCTTCCGCCGGCCGTCACCGTCAGCGCGTGCGGGCCCGCGGTCACCACGCTCGTGCCGCCCGGCACCTTCCGCCGCCAGCGCTCGGCACCCGTCCCCGGATCCAGTGCCCGGAGCAGCTCGCTGCCGGGCGCCACGGCCAGGACCACTCCGCCGGCGTGCAGGGGGACACCGGCCGCCGTCGCCATTCCCGAGTCCGGCGGGGCTGCGCGTACGGTCCAGAGCACCGAGCCGTCCGCCGGGTCCAGCCGCCCGGCGGCCAGCCCCTGCCCGGAGCAGTACAGGGCCCCGCCCTCGGCCGAGCACGACACGGGGTGCCCGACCAGGGACACGGCCCACGGCGCGAAGCTCTTCCCCGGTGCCGCCGGCGCCCCGGAATCCGCAGCCCCGACCCGGCCCGAAGCCTCGGCGTCCGGCCCGAACTGCAGATAGCCCCCGACGGCACCCGCCATGAGCAGCAGCCCGAGCCCCGCTCCCAGCAGCGCCGGCCGGCGTCGCCTTCCGACGCCCCCGGCCTCCGGGGCGACCTGCTCCCGCTCCCGCCGGTGCGTGATCTCCTCGTCCGTGACGGGCCGGCGCGGCCGGGGGATGAAGGCCTGCGTGTCCTCCGCCGTCGGGTAGGCGATGGCCCGCATCTCCGAGATCAGCGCGTCGGCGGTCGGCCGCTCGGCGGGATCCTTCGCCAGGCAGCGGGACACGATCGGGACGAGCCGGGAGGGCAGCCCCGTCAGGTCGGGCTCGGCGTGCACGACCTGGTACGCCACGAGGTAGTGGGAGTCGGAGTCGAACGGCCCGCGCCCCGTCGCCGCGTGCACGAGCACCGCGCCCAGCGCGAACACGTCCGCGGCCGTCCCCACGTCCCGGGGCCGCTGGAACTGCTCGGGCGCCATGAACGGTGGCGTGCCGATCAGCTTCCCCGTCTCGGTCCGCAGATCGCTGTCGGCCGGGCGCGAGATGCCGAAGTCGATGACGCGCACCCCGTCCGGGGCCATCAGCACGTTGCTCGGCTTGAGGTCCCGGTGCACGACACCGGCCCGGTGGATGTCCCGCAGGGCCTCCGCCAGCCCGGCCGCGAGCCGGGTCAGTTCGACGGGGTCCAGCACCCGCTCCCGTACCCGCTCGGAGAGCGTCGGGGCGTCGATGAACAGGGTGGCCATCCACGGCCGTTCGGCATCGGGATCGGCATCCACCACGGGAGCGGTGAAGGCCCCGCTCACCTGCCGGGCCGCCGCGACCTCCTGCCGGAACCGCGCCCGGAACTCGGGATCCACCGCATGCTGCGCGTGCACGACCTTGACGGCGAGTTTCAGCCCCGAACTGGAGGTGGCCAGGTGGACGACACCCATGCCGCCGGAGCCGAGCACGGACTCGAGCCGGTACTGCCCGGCATACTCCGGAAACCCCGCGTAGTCCGCGCACAGTGACTGCACCGCTCACCACCCCTGCCGGAGCCTAGTCGATGGCCCCTGCGAGCACCCAAGGGCTTGCTACCCTGCGCGCGTTGCGCAGTGCAACACCCAAGGGGGGAGTTCCGCATGTCCGCCGAGAACGATTCAAGCCAGATCCAGATCGCTGCCGAGGGTCTGACGACGTACCCGCTCGCGCCCGGCTACCGCGTCAACGTCCGCAGCGGTCCGGGTACCAACTACTCGATCGTCGACGTGCTGCCCGCCGGCGGCTACGTCACCATCCGCTGCCAGGGCCCCGGCACGACCGTCAGCGGTCCGTACGGCACCACCGACCTGTGGGACTGCATCGGCAACGGCCGGTTCGTCTCGGACGCCTACGTGAAGACGGGCAGTGACGGCTACGTCGCCGGCCGCTGCGCCTGACGGACCCGGGGCCCCCGGGCCCCGGCCCGGCCCGTCTGACACGTGAGACGCACCCGGCCGGACCGGCCCGGCGGGGGATAATCGCTGGTGTGAGCGACGACCAGCGAGACCAGAGCACCCCCGTCGAGCCGGCCGCGCAGGCCCCGGCCCCGGCGGCGCCCGCCGGCCCCGAGCCCGAGGCGATCCGCTTCTTCGGCACCACCTGGGTGAACCACGACGGCGGCTACGCGCTGCGCCGCGCCGGCGTGGCCGTCGGCTCGCTCGTCACCGCGGCCGTCGGCGCCTACCTGCTCCGCCTCGCCTACGAGGGCCTGGAGATCGGCGACGTCGGCCCGTTCCTCAGCATCTCCGTCGTCGTCCTCTTCGCGATCGCCAGCGCCATCGCCTTCGCCAAGACCTGGGAGTCCTTCGGCCGTCGCCCCGCCCCGTCCTCCGACGAGGCCGCCCTCAAGGGCCTGAAGGCGATCGGTTTCATCGGCTCCCTCATCGCGTACTTCCTGCGCTCCCTCACCGAGGCCCCCGGCGAGAAGCTCCGCCGCACCGAGTACGAGCGCGCCAGGACCGAATTCGAGCGCCGCCGCAGCTCCCGCACGGGCAATCCCGCCGCGCGCCGCCCCAAGCGCAAGAAGTAGCGGGCCCAGGCTCCCGGGCCCCAGGGCCCGCGTGCCCCCGGCCCGCCCCGAGCGCTCACCCCCGGCCGATTGACGCCCCGGCACCGCCAGGAGCATTATTCATCACATGATGAATAACCCGCCCGAGGGGGCCGGGGCGCCCGACCCTGCCATCCGGGCCACCGCCCTCACCGTCCGCCGCGGCACCGGCCGTACCCCGCGCACCGTCATCGACGGCATCGCCTTCGACGTCCCCCGCGGCCGCATCACCGGCCTCCTCGGCCCCTCCGGCTGCGGGAAGTCCACCCTCATGCGCGCCGTCGTCGGCACCCAGGCCCACGTCACCGGCACCCTCGACGTCCTCGGCCGCCCCGCCGGCCACCCCGAGCTCCGCTCCCGCATCGGCTACGTCACCCAGGCGCCGTCCGTCTACGACGACCTCACCGTCCGGCAGAACCTCGACTACTTCGCCGCGATCCTCGACCCCGGCCGCGCGGCCGCGGACCGCCGGGCCGACGCCGTACACCGCGCCATCACCGACGTCGACCTCACCACCCGCGCCGGCGCCCTCGCCGGAAACCTCTCCGGCGGCCAGCGCAGCCGCGTCTCCCTCGCCGTCGCCCTGCTCGGCACCCCCGAGCTGCTCGTCCTCGACGAACCCACCGTCGGCCTCGACCCCGTCCTGCGCCGCGACCTGTGGAACCTCTTCCACGACATCGCAGCCACCCGCGGCGCCACGATCCTCGTCTCCTCCCACGTCATGGACGAGGCCGAGCGCTGCCACGACCTGCTCCTCATGCGCGACGGCCGCATCCTCGCGCAGGACACCCCCGACGCACTGCGCACCCGTACCGGATCCGACACCGTCGAAGAAGGCTTCCTCCGCCTCGTCGACGAAGCCAACGCACTCGCAAGGGAGACCCAGCGATGAACGGCGCCCGCACCCTCGCCACCGCCGCCCGCGTCCTGCGCCAGCTCCGGCACGACCCCCGCTCGATCGCGCTGATGCTCCTGGTCCCCGTCCTGATGCTGACCCTGCTGCGCTTCGTCTTCGACGGCAGCCCCCGCACCTTCGACAGCATCGGCGCGTCGCTCCTCGGGATCTTCCCCCTCATCACCATGTTCCTGGTGACCTCCATCGCGACCCTCCGCGAGCGCACCTCCGGCACCCTCGAGCGCCTCCTCGCCATGCCGCTGGGCAAGGGCGACCTCATCGCGGGCTACGCCCTCGCCTTCGGCGCCGTCGCCGTGGTCCAGTCGCTCCTCGCCACCGGCCTCGCCCTCTGGCTGCTCGGCCTCGACGTCGTCGGGTCGCCCTGGCTGCTCCTGCTCGTCGCCCTGCTCGACGCCCTCCTCGGCACGGCCCTCGGCCTGTTCGTCTCGGCCTTCGCCGCCTCCGAGTTCCAGGCCGTCCAGTTCATGCCGGCGGTGATCTTCCCCCAACTGCTCCTCTGCGGCCTCTTCGCGGCCCGCAGCACCATGCACCCGGTCCTCGAGGGCATCTCGGACGTCCTGCCCATGTCCTACGCCGTCGACGGCATGACCCAGGTCCTCACCCACACCGACATGACCGCCGACTTCGTCCGCGACGCCGTGATCGTCGCCGCCTGCGCCGTGCTCGTACTCGCCCTGGGCGCGGCCACCCTCCGCCGCCGCACCCCTTGACCGCACTCCGGACACTCCCGCCCGGTTCCCGGCCCGGGTGCAAGGATGTGGACGTGTACGCCGCCCAGGCGCAAGAACAGCCACAACAGTTCGGCGAGGTGAATCGGGCATGACCCAGACAGTCGCAGTCCTCGGTACCGGCAAGATCGGCGAGGCGCTGCTCAGCGGAATGATCCGCGGCGGCCGGCCCGCCTCGAAGCTCCTCGTCACCGCCCGCCGCGCCGAACGCGCCGAGGAGCTCAGCACCCGCTACGGCGTCGAGTCCGTCTCCAACGCCGAAGCCGCCAAGCGCGCCGACACCCTCATCCTCACCGTCAAGCCGCAGGACATGGGCAAGCTCCTCGAAGAGCTCGCCCCGCACGTCCCGGCCGACCGCCTGGTCATCAGCGGGGCCGCGGGCATCCCCACCTCCTTCTTCGAGGAACGGCTCGCCCCCGGCACCCCCGTCGTCCGCGTCATGACGAACACCCCCGCCCTCGTCGACGAGGCCATGTCCGTCATCTCGGCCGGCAGCCACGCCACCGCCGAACACCTCGCCCACACGGAGGAGATCTTCGGCGGCGTCGGCAAGACCCTGCGCGTCCCCGAGTCCCAGCAGGACGCGGCCACCGCCCTCTCCGGCTCCGGGCCCGCGTACTTCTACTACCTCGTCGAGGCGATGACCGACGCCGGCATCCTCCTCGGCCTGCCCCGCGCACAGGCCCACGACCTGATCGTCCAGGCCGCGATCGGCGCCGCCGTGATGCTCCGCGACAGCGGCGAGCACCCGGTCAAGCTCCGCGAGGCCGTCACCTCCCCAGCCGGTACGACGATCAACGCCATCGTCGAGCTGGAGAAGCACGGCGTGCGCGCCGCCCTGATCGCAGCCCTCGAAGCCGCCCGCGACCGCAGCCGCGAACTCGCCGGCGGCAACAGCTGACCCGAGACGGAAGACGGACGGGGGGACGGGGGTCCGCCCCCTCCCCCCGCCCCTCCTTCAAGGCGCCAGCAGCCCGATGGCCCGGTACGCCCGGTCCACCACCGGCCGCGCCACGGCCCGGGCCCGCCCGGCCCCTTCCCGCAGCACCCGTTCCACCTCGCCCGGATCGGCCGCCAGCTCCGCATGCCGTTCCTGCAGCGGCCGCAGCAGCTCCACCACCGCCTCGGCGACGTCCCGCTTCAGCGGCCCGTACTGGGCGTACTGATCGGCGAGCTTCTCCGGCTCCCCGCCCGTACAGGCGGCGAGGACGTCCAGCAGGTTCGCCACCCCGGGCCGGGCGGCCCGGTCGTAGACCACGCCGCCGTCCCCGCTGTCCGTCACGGCCCGCATCACCTTCTTGGTGATCACCGCCGGCTCGTCGAGCAGGTAGACGATCCCGGCGCCGTTCTCGGCGGACTTCCCCATCTTCGAGGTGGGGGCCTGGAGGTCCATGACCCGCGCGGCAACCGCCGGGACCGTGGCCTTGGGCACGGTGAAGGTGTGCCCGTACCGCTGGTTGAACCGCACCGCCAGGTCCCGCGTCAGCTCGACGTGCTGCCGCTGGTCCTCACCCACCGGCACCTCGTCCGCCCCGTAGGCCAGGATGTCGGCGGCCATCAGCACGGGGTACGTCAGCAGTGACAGACGTACGCCCTGCCCGGAGGCCTCGGCCTTCGCCGCCTTCTCCCGGTACTGGATCATCCGCCGCAGCTCCCCGTCGGTGGCCGTGCACTCCAGGAGGTAGGACAGCCGGGTGTGCTCGTCGACGTGGCTCTGCACGAAGAGGGTGCACCGCTGCGGATCCAGCCCGGCGGCGAGGAACAGCGTCGCGGCCTGCCGGCTGAGCCGCCCCACCCGCGCCGGATCGTGCTCGGTGGTCAGCGCGTGCAGGTCCACGACGCAGAACAGCGCGTCCCCGGACGGCTGCTCGGCCGCGACCCACTGCCGGATGGCCCCCAGGTAGTTGCCCAGCGTCAGATGTCCGGACGGCGTGATCCCGCTGAAGACCCTCGTCATGTCCTGCTCTCCCTTGTGTGAGTGGTGGTGTCGGAGCCACCGCGTCGGGCGACCGAGCCACTCCCGGGAGGGGAGAAACAGAAACGGCCGCCGAAGCGGCGGCCGTGAGCGCATGCGTGCTCGCGTGGAGGTCGGCCGCCGTCAGGCGGCCCACCAGCGAAGGCTGAGCGTGAGCGCATGCGTAGTCATGGGTCGAGGGTAGAGGGAACGGGGTGAAGACGTCGTGAGGTTTCGTGAGGTTTCCCCGCCCCGCACGGCCCGCCCTCCGGCCGGTCAGCCGGGGGTTGACACAGGTGTCCCAGATCCGTAAGGTTCTTCGAGTTGTCCGAAGTGAGCGCCGACTCCGGTCGGTCCCCGGACAGCCATCCCGCACTACACATTCGAACGAAACGACGCACTTCGTCGTCTCGTTTTCATGCGTATTTGCGAATGAGGAATCCGTGTCCGAGGACGCAGCCGCCGATTAGGTTCGGGGGCAAGGAATCCGCTACTGTCTCACTCGCCGGAAGGGCCCAACAGCCCGGAAAGCAAAGCAACAACTTCCGCTTCGCGGGAGGCCGCTGACTGGCAGTCAGGCCCGAAAGAGTCTGATAGAGTCGGAACCGCCGGAAAGGGAAAGCGCGAAAGCGAAGACCTGGAAAGCACCGAGGAAGTCGGACACGAAAGAGTCTGATAGAGTCGGAAACGCAAGACAGCAGAACAGAAGCCCGGAGGAAAGCCCGAGAGGGTGAGTACAAAGGAAGCGTCCGTTCCTTGAGAACTCAACAGCGTGCCAAAAATCAA